>JAGQOZ010000623.1 GCA_020426955.1 Planctomycetales bacterium | reverse complement strand
TTCGCGCCAATTCGCCAACATCCTTCACGTTTGGGTTGGGGCCGAATGCCGACGTGGGCGACGGTGAGTATACCGTTCGCTTGGCAGCCAACGCCGTGACGAATCTAGCCGGACTGCCTCAAGACGTATTTGAAACCAGCTTTACGGTGGATCGTTCGTCGGCTGATTTTGACAACGATGGCGATGTGGACCTGCAAGACTTGGACGCCTACTGTGTCGCTCGTCGGCAACATCCCGCGCTGTACGACATCAACCAAGACGGCCGATTCGATTTCCAAGATTACTTGCAGATCCTTTCCGACACATTTGGCGTGACACCGGGCGACGCCGACTTGGACGGCGATTTTAATTCACAAGATTTGGTCAAAATCTTTGAAGGCGGCAAATATGAAACGGGACAGACCGATGCGTCGTGGCAAGATGGCGACTTCGATTGTGACGGCCAAGTCACATCCGCCGATTTTGTGCTCGTATTCCGAGCCGACACCTACACCGCCAACATCGCACTTGACGCCATCGCAGCAGCCGATCTGGACGAACAAGTCAGTTCGGCCGGTCAGACCTCGCTGCAGATCACTCCGCCAGCCGAAGTTACTGTTGTTCCGGCGCAACAACGGATCGCTCGCCAACGGAACTCGGATTTCGCGCCTGCCGAAAACCGCTCGCCGCGTGATGACCATACGTTGACGAAGAACGTGGAACGAGATCACGTGTTTGCCGAATTCCAGTTGTCCGATGTCTGGCTGTAAAGACGCTGCGTCCATGCCGAGAGCCAGAATTGCCTACGGCTGGACGTTGTCGGTTGCTTGGCCGTCCGTCGTGTCGCCGTTGCTCTGTTCAAGCGATTGGTGATCGTTTTTTGACGGCGGAGTGTCTTTGGGAGTCGTGCCTGATTGAAACTCCCAAAGCAGATCACGTTCGTCCAGTACCTGTTTCAGCCAGTCATGGTCGGCGTCTTGTAACGACGCCAATAGTTCTTCGTACACAATCGTATCGTCGTCGGCAAATGCGACCAGCGCGCGGCGCAGATTCAGGCGTTGCGACGTGGTCACTTGTACGTGATTGGAGTTCAACATGTTGACACAAATGGGCAACAGTTCTTCTGCAGCGGGTTTGAGGAAGCGAACCCAAGGCTGAGCAAATTCAGGCGGATACTTGGAATAGTCATTCATGACCGGTTCGGCCAATTTGTCCCATTCCAGTCGGCTGATCATCACCCATTGATCATTCTCATTCTGTTCGAACCGATTTGTCGAAACGTTGGCCAGCAAACAGACGGCGCGAAAACGCAGTTCGCGGCATTCCGGATCGTTGCGTTCATCTTTGGCCCACGCCAGTAAGCGAGCGATAAATTTCACGTCTTCTGAACTCTCTAAGTCAGCCTGTTCGGCGCGCAGGATCGTAATCACCGCCTGCATTTCGGCAGCGTTTAGCACCGGAACCGATTCTGCAATGCTGCTGAGCTGCTTGGAATCATGGCCCAACAGCGCCAGCGTGAATGGTAGTTGGCTGCGAAGATCGTTCTTCAGCTGATTCTTGCGAATTTGCAAGATGCCTGGGGCAAATAGATTCTGGCTTCGCTGCGAATGGATCAAGCGAGGCAAATCTTCATAGCCTGCGGATGCAATTTGATCTACAAACTGTCTCGCGTCCAAATACCTCCGTCCGGCGATCAACCCCGCTAACGTTAGTATCAAAATCGTTGCGGCGGTGATGGTGCGGCGCAGGTTATAGCGTCGAGCCGCACGGAGCATCCGCTTTTCACCCGGCGATAAATCAGCCGGAGTGACCAAGCGTTGCAATAACAATGACTCAATGGGCCCTGGCAAGTGTTGCGGTTTGGGAGTCGCATTCCAGATAAAGCTTTTTTCGGCTAAGCGGCGTCGATAACGGCGCACAATGCTAGGCTTCTTGCGATCATCCAACCAGTGCTGGACCGGCACGACTAGATTCGTGGCGAACGGTTTGAGCTGTGCTTGCAACGTTTTCTGATCCCATTCCAAAACGGGCCGAATCAGCCGTAATGACTGATTTAAGAGCACGTATTCGGAAGCGTCTGTCGTGACTTGATCGCAAACGGTTGACAGACGTTCGTCGATGTCGGAAACATAAATCCGTCGCAACAAGGCTTCCAACCGCTTGCTTTCGTCCACCACAGGCGCAACGTAATCGCGAAGATAGTCAGTCAGGAACCGAGTAACTTGTTCGTCATCTTCTGGCACAATGTCGGTCCACGACCGATCTTTGACCACGTCCATCATACGCGTGATTTCCGCCGGTCGCACCAGACCGTTGGTATCGGTTAGTTCGGCAGCTAAACGAGCGACAAAGCGGCGGCTGTTGGCTTCCTCTAAATTCGTTTCGCCCATTTTTCCCAACGCCGTTCCAAACGAACGCAACGCGTTTTCCGTTTGCGTGCGGTTAAGCGAAGGCAACTCCATCACATGGTCGGCAACCACCGTCGCCAGTCCGTTCTGGTGAAGAAAATCTTGTAAGGCTGCCAGCGAATCATCTTCGATCACCAAGAGACATTGCAGTCTGGAGTCACAATGTTTTAGCCCCAGCATTAATTCGCTCTGTAACTTGGGATCGGACAGAAGAGCCGTTTCCAAGTGATCCAACACAATCAAGATTTGTCCACGAGTGTCGTCTCGTTCTTGCAGCGTCTGAAATACTTCGGCCAGACCGAGTTCCGAGTGGATGCGAATCTCCACCTTACTCGCGTGTTGTTTGAATCGGTCCAGACAATCCGCTTCGTTCCCATTCACATAGAAAACAGAGACATGATCTGCCAGGCGAGGAATCAGGCCGGCTAACACAAACGACGTCTTCCCGCCACCAGCCGCTCCGCTCAAAATGCCCACTCGCATCCGCTGCTCGATGTCTCGGTCTTCAATCCGATTCTTCCAGAACAGAATCGGCTGCGGCAAACCTCGCTCGTCACGAGCTCCCGGCACCAAGCCAACATAGGAATCCACGTCATGCCGGTCAAACGGTGCCATGCCTTTCGGAATCACCGGAACGATGCTGCGAGGTTCATGCGTTTGCGACTTGGCAATCTGCAGCAAGTTGACCAGTTCGCCCGCGGTTTGAATCCGTTCGTCCGCAGACTTGGCCAAGCAACGACTGACAATCACGTCAATCAATTCGGTCGCACACGGATTACTGTTGGAGACGGCTGGCGGAACGTGGTTGCGAATCTGTTCGAACACCGCTTCTCGTTTCTTGCCGGGAAACGGTCGTTCTCCAGTGAACAGCTCGAATAAAGTGACCCCCAAGCTCCAAATGTCGGTCCGTTCGTCCACCGTTTCCCAGGCGTCCGCCTCAATCTGCTCTGGCGACATATACGCCGGCGTGCCCACTTTGTCTGAAT
>JAGQOZ010000622.1 GCA_020426955.1 Planctomycetales bacterium | reverse complement strand
TTTCAATTCAGCTTTGGATTGTTGGAACAGTTGCTGCCGACTTGCCATGCGCATCGCTGCGAGTACGATACACGCAACGGCAATGACAATTCCGGCAACAGTTACTGCCGTGAACGACCAAAGCCACGAAAGTCCCAAACTCTGATGCAGACCAATGGCCACGGCCGCCAATCCGACCGAGACGGTGCCGACTAGCATGGCGACGCCTGCGATTAGTACGATGACCCAACGCAGCCATTGTTGAAACAATTGCCGCGCATCCGTTACGAATAATTCGCATTGTAGTTCCGTCAATTCGATGACGTCAGATATGATCGAACGGTTTGCGGCTGCGTGGTGATCGGAGTTTCTGTTTCGGTCAATCATTTGCGTTTCACCATCCATCCCCAGGCCAAACCTAATGCAATTCCGGTCGCCACGACCATCGCTGGCTGCTGGCGAACCACTGCATGCAACTGCCGAATAGCCGTTTGCCAGGTTGCGGTTGGCGGCGGTAAATTTGCCGTCTGACGATGCGGACCATTGCTGCTTTGGTACTCGGTTATTCGGTTTTGCCGATTCATTGCAATTCTTCTCGATTGCGGCGAACTAGGTTCGACTCTATTGGTCCGCCGACGTTGTCTGGTTTGCGGTTGCATCAGATACGCTGGTTGGTGCAGTCGGTTGCCGAAGCATCCCGGCCGACAACTGTTGCGCTGCCATGGCCAAACCGGCTCTGATCACCGCCGCGCCAATTTGTCGAACCACAGGACCGGCCACTCCCCTTGAACGGCTGTTGGTAGTAACCGTGACGCCTGAATTTTTGTCCAAGAAATCATGCAGCGTTGCGGTGTCTACGTGAACGGTTTTCTTCGAATTTGGAACCAACGCGTAGGCGATGATGGCGGCAAAGGTCACACTGGCCCAAGGATGACGTTGCACCAACGTTCGCCAGTCGGTCATCTCTTTCGCCTGTTCGACAACCTGTTGCACGTCGTGCTGCAAGTGTTGGCGAATTTGTGCCATTCGCTGCCGTAATTCGTCAGGATGTTGATGGTTGGAAGTCAACGTTTGGTTCCTTAATATTTGATTCGACTTGTCTGTCCGCAAAACATCCTGTGCGACGGCGATGTGAAGTCGAAGCGTCAATGCATTTAGCCACGATCGGCCAACGTTCGACGAATGCTGCGCGCCAAATGGTTGCTCCATTCGTCGGCGTAACTGCGAATCCAACCATGGGACCGTTTCTCGTGATTATCAAGCAATGTGCCGATGACAACCCCCATGGCCAATCCAGCTCCTAAGCTGGTTAGCATGCTCACATTGGGCGTGCGACGAATCTGTGTCTTGATTCTTTGAACGTACGGTTGTTCGGCGCATGGCATCTTAGCGGTTGCTGAACGCCTATTCGAATTCTGCGATTCCATCATGATTCTCCTGTGGGAAAACAGTTTGTTGGCCACTTGCCAAGTGAACTATTTTCGCACGATTAGCCCGACGATGACGCCGGCGATAAGGCCACTTCCGAACGCCACGGCCACTGATTCCAAGGGGCGGTCTTGAACCGCTTTTTCGGCGTCGCGATAGCCGTTTCGCAGTGACTCGGCTGCATGGTCCATGCCTTCGTGCATTCGTGCATTAGCCTGTTCAGCTGCCTGATGCACAACGGACTTCGCTTGGGCAGCGAATGATGCACTGTCTTCAGACAGGCGTTGCAAGGTCTGTTCAATATCGTCCCGAGCTTGCCCGGTCTTTCGCTGAATCAATCCAATCAACTGTTCGACGCTGCCTTGGCACTCCTCCACGTCATTGTCCGTCAACTGTCCCCATTCTTTCCGAACCTTGCCCTGGAATTCAGTCCACGTTCCATTAATCATATCTTGGTTAATCATGTCGTTTTCCTTTCTCAACTCATGAACGTACTACCAAACACTTCGTTCTGATTGCTTCCTCAGGTCATTAGGTGATCATCTGACGGCGTCCCGTGATCAGGCTGACCAAGAACAGAATTAGAAAGACCACAAACAAGGCCTTGGCAATCCAAGCCGCCGTGCCCGCGATGACCCCAAATCCCAGTACCGCTGCAACCAGTGCCACAACAAGAAACGTAATCGACCAGCTCAACATGATAAGATCCTTTCGCGTAGTAAATGTTTCGCGTCTCCATCAACGATGGAACAGGTCTTTTCTAAAGCATGACGCGTGCCAAAGAAGATAGAAACCTAATTCGACTAGCGTTTCTGTGTGATTATCCTTGCTTGGCTCTGGATGCTTGAAGCGCACCTGATGTCAAAACGACCATGCCGCGTGTCGATCGATCATCCCAATATCATTTCGTCTGTCTTTGTGCGAAGAAACGTCAACCGCATCAAACAGTTAGAGCGTCTGTGTTTGGCAAACGAACGGACGAATCCTCCGTTCTTTCGTCTTCCGTTCACGAAGCAACAGGTAGGCAATAGCAAAACACGTTTGTGGCGAAAACTGACCGGCGCGATGTGAAAGCGATCGACATCGAGGCAACGTCACGTTGTCGGTAGATCTATGTGGTGGCTAATGACGCGACGGCCGAAGGGTTGGACTCGCCAACCGTTGCGAGATGGGCGGTTGCTGCTGCGGTGGCGAATTCTGTCAGCGAATGGACCACTTGCGTTGCACCGTTGCTGGCGAGCTGCTGACGAATTCGCTTGAGGTGCTGACCTTGCCAGACGCCAACGGTGATGCGAATTTGGGGATGATGCTGTTGAATTTTCTTGCACCAATACCGAGTGTGACGATTGACGTGCGGCGGTAATGCCGAAATCAATATCATCGCTGGTTGTAGTGTACTGATGTCGGCATTGACTTCGGAAACCAGTTGGTTAACCGATGCAACGCTAGACGAAATGCCTTTGGTGCGCAAGACCAATTGGCACAATTCAGCAACCAGTTCATCTGCCGGGTCACGAGCTGGCACGCACAAGACCGTTGGCAACGAAGAAACATGCTTTGGGCCATCGGAAGTAATGCTGTTGTCTTTGTGTTGATCGTCAAAATAGTCCTTCGTGGCATCCAAGACAAAGTCCGCTTGGTGTTGGTCAATGCGACCGGCATGGCGGTCACGTTCGCACATGACCAACGCGGGTAGGACGACGTCGTCCAGCGTTTTGATTAGATCGTTGTTCTGTTGATGGATATCGACAATTTGGCCAGCCTCTTCCTGATCTTGTGCCAGCAAGCGTTGGTAGTACCGTTCTGCGTCGCTGAGCATCGTGCCTTGATCGCCAATCAGTACGGAAATGAATTGTAAACAGGGAACATATTTGCCAGCCACAACTAAGCAAACGGTCAGTGGCATAGCCAACACCAAGCCGACCGGTCCCCACAGCCAAGTCCAGAAGATTGCGGACAGGATGACGCCTACGGACGA
>JAGQOZ010000621.1 GCA_020426955.1 Planctomycetales bacterium | reverse complement strand
ATAACGCCCGCTGGGCCTCATCGTATGCCACCCAGGTGTTGCCCCTTTCTCTTGGTTCGAGCGCATCAGCCGCAAGCAACAAAGCGCGACCAAGAAACCTTGCGATCGTGGACGAGATCTTTTGGGAACGATTGGAGCATAACGAAACGCAGAAAAGCGATTGTTTTCCCCGTAGCGCGAGATCCTGCAAATCACTCGCATGCTCGAGTGCTTCGCTCGGAGTATTCGAGTCGGGATTGAGCATCGCCACGCTGGCTAGACGCTGCGTCAGAAGTGCGGCATGAAGCGACGCGTTACGGAGTTCTTTGGGAAGATCTCGTTTCCGTCTTTCGATTAGATCAGCTAACTTCACGAATGTATCTATTTCGTCTGGGTCGACGTCATTCAACACGAAGCTGAATAGATATTCTGCTGCATCCGACCACCAATCGTGACTTTGTGGGTCCGCGAGGCCAAATGCAGCAGCAAGCGCATCTGCTTTCTCGCGACTAGACAAACCGTGCTTCCACCAGTCAGTTTTCAGAACGGGCAAGAGATACGTCGAATGCCCGTGGCGGTTCGTGAAATATTTTGGCGGATCGATTCCGCAGCGCTTAGCAGCCGCACACATCGCCGCGTATAAGATGTAATCCGTGCCTTTGAGGTCAACGACGAATACGTTCTCGCCGGCGTGAATCGCTTGTTCAAGTGCAAACGCCATTGACGAAGTTTTGCCTGAGCCGGTGCCACCATAATAGATGGAATGGATTGCGCCAGCGCGTTCAACAATCAGAGGAGTTTCGTCATAGTAATTAAGCCCGGCGAGA
The DNA here is from genome assembly GCA_020426955.1 of Planctomycetales bacterium. Lineage (GTDB taxonomy): Bacteria > Planctomycetota > Planctomycetia > Pirellulales > Pirellulaceae > JAGQOZ01. The sequence continues at coordinate 2,596 of JAGQOZ010000621.1, read as the reverse complement.
AACACTCTGGGCTTTTTTTGTGACTCCAAATAGTTGTTCGGACGTTGAGTTAACAATTCTCGTGTTCTTTGAAACCAGCTCATTTGATGCTCCGTTTCTTGGAATCAATTGGCGTCTGTTGCGTCGTTGGTCGCTGCAATCTCAGCCGCTTTACACATCGCTGCGAAGTAAGGATCGTCCACGTCTTTCATGTCGATGTATATGCGGCTGCCAGAAGAAGACGTAAGCACGATCGGCTCGATCGAAATGCATCGCGATTGACCTTTCTGTTTGGCCAATTCGCATATGGCAACAAGGAGTTCGCAAATCGCGTCCTTCTTGACATCAAGACATACCTGGCCGCCGGAGGTTTTCGAAAACACTCGCGAGTCATGCTGAGGTTCTGATCGTTGCGACATGCTGTGGTCGATAATTGGATCTGAGTCACTCATTGTTGCGATTCCTTAGGGGCCAGTTCTTTCATCAGGTCCGGAAATGTGTGTTCGAGCGTGCCGTATCTGTTCAACGAGACGGCTGAACGCAGTCGGTCCGCAGTGAACACGAACGCAAGCATGGTCATGGCGACAACTGGGCCAAGGAGCGTCAAGAAGAGTGCAAGGAGCACCAAGTTTCGATGGATCAATGTCAAGTATTTGGCGAGCACAAGAAATATGAAATCGTGCGGCAGCAAGAAGACCATTCCGAATACGCCGAGTATCGTTAAAAAGGTCCGGCTATAGCAAAAGCCTGCAGGACTTCGATAGATGGTGGCAAGTCGTTGTTCGTTTCCCAGGTAGGTAAACCAACTACTAAGCGCCATCGTGAAGCCGCTTGTGAGGCCGGTGGCCAACGAGACCATCTTCGCGTCGCGTGGAATTTGTCCTGACTTGCGGTACCGTTCAGCTGCCGATGTGTGAAGTGGCCCAGCGGTGACCAAGCCAATTAGGTGTTGTCTAAACTGATACGCCGCCAGTAGCGTGGCAACGATCGAGATGACGAAACGCAGAATGATGAACTCCGTGTACCACGGCGCGAGCAGGCAGAATGGAGAGAGAGCCGCCGCCGACAAGAAGAACATTGGATGGTGAAATGACACGAATCGGACGATGATGAGTGCCACTATGAGCATGATGCCGCGATTATCCTCGAAACCTGGAACAGTCCCAGCTCCAAGTTGAAGAGCGAAGGAAAACAGAATAAGGTGCAAAACCACGACACGGACTTCTCGCCTCCGTTCTGCTCGGGATAACAGTTCCGATCTCCACCGAAAAGGTGATTCGTGTTCAACTCCTCTTCGAGCCGGATTGCGATTTACATCGTAAGGACGAATGATTGGGCGAGGTGGCTTCTTCATTGCTTCTTTTCCTTGTGTTGGGGAGTTATTTTGAGCAGGTCTGGATAGACGTACGTTTCGAAATTGGCAAAGTAGTTGCCCGTGGACCTTGCTCGTTCGAATAGTTCCTTTGCAGGTGCCCAGGCTGCTTCCGTTGGGAAAAACGTGACCATTACGAACCGGCCCTCGTCGATCAGCTGACGCATTGCGGGATCGTCGCGGTACTCATGGATAGCTGCCTGATGACTTGCGAGCAGTTTTCCCGCTTGCGCGTCCATTGCGACGCGAATTTGGAGCAGGTCTGGTTGGCGATCGGGATACGTGCGAATAACGAATGGACGAGCGTAAAGATGCTGCGAGGGGATGGAAAACGTCCTTTCCACTTCACACGGAAGTGCGCGTTTGCGAATTTGGTCCGGATTCGCAAAGCAATACATGTTGGTCGCCATGGCCGCCAATAGCCGATGGTAGTCAAGCGGCTCGCATTCAGTTTCCTTCAGTTCGTACTTCGCCACGGTAACGGGACCCACGCGAAGGTAGACGGTTTGACCGTACAGCGGAAAGGCAACCACCATTCCAGATTTTCGGAGCCGAGACACGACTCGATTCACCGTAGATGGGTTCTTGCAATTGGCGAAGAAAAGCCAATCGATTGCCCAGATTGGCAATGCTAAGGAACGAAAAATGGCGGCGAGAATGTGATTATCCCGAGGCCAACGCTCTTGGAATTGTGGTGTCTTCATGGTCAATAAAACGCTAATGGTATTTTTCGGATCTTAAGAAGTTCGTGGCAGAGTTCTTGAAGTCGTTTGGCACTGTAAGAGGGCCCAAGAAAGTCGATGCCTTTGATGGGTTCATTTGTTTGGGGATCTACGAGAAACGCGTCAGGGATCTTCCTGCCAGATGGGTTCGCTGCCTCGTAGAGATGTTCGTGTCTCCAACTGTTTCGAACGTTTTTGTCATTGCGAATCAACCTCAGAAAACATGCCGTGACACCCAGGTCATGATTGATTTGGTGTGTCTTGCTTTTAGAATGGCGCACGCCGAATGCTCGGCAGCAACGTGGACTTGCGAAATAGACTGAAACGCGGCGAGTACCAAGTCCGCGATAACGATTTCGGGCGACGTATGCCCAATGTCCATAGTCCGGTTCTGGATCACCCGGCTGACACTCAAGCAGTGGCGTGTCGACTGCGATTAGGTTTCGCACGGCATGGGTTTCGACGACAACCCAACCGGCCGAAACAAGTTGCGCGAACCGACGCCGACCGCTTGCAACTGTTT
>JAGQOZ010000620.1 GCA_020426955.1 Planctomycetales bacterium | reverse complement strand
GAAGCAAGGAGCTTTGACGTACGATGCTCAATTGGCTGATCGACATATCGCTCCGCCATCGCGCGTTGGTTGTGCTCGGCGTCATCGTCTTCGCCGTCGCTGGCATCTTATCTCTGCGACATTTGGATGTCGATGCGTTTCCTGATACCACTCCGGTTATGATTCAAATCAACACCGTCGCTCCAGCACTTGCGCCGGAAGAGGTGGAGCGGCAGATTACGTTCCCTGTCGAACAAGCGATCAGTGGCTTACCTGGCTTGGATGATCTGCGTTCTATTTCCAAGTTTGGCCTTTCGCAGGTCGTCGTCATCTTCCAGGACGGCATAGACATCTATTTTGCTCGGCAACTGATCAACGAGCGACTCAGCACCGTTCAGCTACCCGACGGCACCCAGCGCCCGGAAATGGGCCCAGTCTCAACCGGATTGGGTGAAGTGTTTCACTATGTGCTGACTTATGACGGAGTGGACTTTACGCGGGTCTCTGAGACGGAGCGGGTGCGACGACTCACCGAACTACGCACATTACACGATTGGGTCGTCAAACCGCAGCTTCGTTCCGTACCGGGCGTGGCCGAAGTCAACAGTTGGGGTGGTTACGAAAAGCAGTATCAAGTGCGGCTCGACCCCGAGCGGTTGTTCAAGTACGGATTGACGTTCGAGGAGGTCGCCGACGCTCTCCAAACCAATAACGAAAACGTCGGTGGCGGAACGATTACCGATGGCAGCGAGATGTTGCTCGTTCATGGCGTGGGGAGAACCGTCAACATCGAAGAAATCAACAATGTTGTGATTACATCCCTCGATGGCGTACCGATCCGCGTCCGCGATATTGCTGACGTGAAAATCGGCCACGAAATTCGTCGCGGAGCGGTCACCGCCAACGGTCGCGGCGAAGCGGTGCTGGGGTTGGGCTTCATGCTGATGGGGGAAAACAGTCACGAAGTCACATGGGCACTGAAAGAGAAGATCCACGCGATTCAAGAAACATTGCCCGCAAGAGTCAAGATTCAGACGGTCTATGACCGCACCGAGCTGATCGACCATGTTATCCACACTGTCCAAAAGAACCTGTTCGAGGGCGGGCTGTTGGTGATTGCGGTGCTGTTTATCTTTTTGGGCAATCTCAGAGCGGGACTGATCGTCGCGTTAGCTATTCCCCTTTCGATGCTGTTTGCCTTCACGGGCATGCTTCGCTTCGGAATTGCCGCCAGCCTGCTGAGTCTTGGTGCGATTGATTTCGGTTTGGTAGTCGATAGCTCGGTCGTGATGATCGAAAACTGCGTCCGACATTTGGCACACAACCGTCAAGGTCGAAATCGTTTGCAAATCATCCGCGATGCAGCGCTTGAGGTTCGCAAACCAACCATGTTTGGCGAACTGATCATCATGATTGTCTATCTGCCTATCCTGACGCTCGAAGGAGTAGAAGGCAAGTTGTTCCGACCGATGGCACTGACCGTCATCATGGCTCTTGCCGGATCGATGGTACTGTCGCTAACGCTCATGCCCGTCTTGGCCAGCCTCTTTCTCCCCAAGAACATCCAGGAAAAGGAACCTCTGCTGATTCGCACGCTCAAGTGGCTCTACGCACCTGTGCTGCGTTTTACCATGCATCATAAGGTATTTGTCATCGGATCGGCGTTGCTGTTGCTCGTCAGCGTTTTCGGCCTTGTTGCTCCCAATCTTGGCTCAGAGTTCGTACCCCGGCTTTCTGAAGGCGCAATCACGATCAATGTCGTGCGACTTGCTGGAACCACAATGGAGGAATCCATCCGTTACAACACGAAGATGGAGCAGGTGTTGTTAGAAAAGTTTCCGGACGAAATTGCACAGGTCTGGAGTCGCATCGGGACAGCGGAAGTGGCGACCGATCCGATGGGTACGGAGCTAACGGACTTATTCATTACTTTGCATCCACGCGAGGAGTGGTTGCGGGCCAGCACGCAAGAAGAACTCACGAATCTCTTGCTTGAGGAATTGCGCGATTTACCTGGGCCGCGACTGGCCATGTCGCAACCCATTGAGATGCGGATCAACGAAATGATCTCCGGCGTCCGCTCTGATGTCGCCGCAATTCTCTACGGCGATGACCTGGATCTTATGGTCGCTAAAGCGTCCGAAGTCGAACGGGCCTTGCAATCGATCCCCGGTGCCGAAGACGTCAAGGTTGAGCAAGTCTCCGGCCAACCGCTGCTCCAAATTCGAGTCAAGCAGGACGAAATCGCTCGCTACGGAATCCCGGCCAGCACGATCATGAACCTCGTTCGATCACTTGGGACTCATAACGTTGGTGAAGTGTACGAGGGGCAGTTGCGATTTCCGCTCATCATTCGTTTGCCGGAAAAGGCTCGCTCTAATCCCGATGCGATACGCCAAATAATCGTGGCAACGCCATCTGGTGAACGAATCCCTCTCTCGCGATTGGCAACCATCGAAAAGTCCGAAGGCCCGAATACTATCAAGCGGGATTGGTATCAGCGGCGGATTACGATCGAAGCAAACGTCCGTGGTCGCGATTTAGGCAGTTTTGTCGCCGAGGCACGGCGGGTCATTCGTGAAAAGGTGCAGCTACCGCCTGGACGTTATCGCATCGAATGGGGAGGGCAATTCGAGAATCTTCAACGCGCTCAAACGCGGCTGATGATCGTCGTGCCTATCGCACTGCTGATGATTCTGTCACTGCTCTACATGACGTATCGCAATTGGATCGACTCTTTGCGAGTTTTCACCGGCGTCCCCTTCGCCTGGATTGGCGGCATTCTGGCCCTGTGGATTCGCGACATGCCTTTCTCCATTTCGGCAGCGGTCGGCTTCATCGCGCTGTCCGGCGTCGCAGTGCTGGACGACATGTTGCTGGTCTCAACAATTCGGCAACTCCGCCGGCGAGGACGTTCACTTGACGAAGCAGTCGAAGAAGCCGCCATGACCCGACTGCGGCCAATCCTGATGACAACGCTTGTCGCCAGCCTTGGCTTTGTGCCAATGGCGTTTAGCACCGGCATGGGAGCGGAAGTCCAGAGACCGCTGGCAACAGTTGTGATAGGTGGCGTCTGCAGCGCCATGATTATGAGTTTGCTTGTTCTGCGCGTACTCTACGTCGTGTTCAACATGCCGGTGGAGAAGATGCACAAGGACGATGACGACGGAGACGATGATGGTCATCGTCTTGAACCAGACGAACCGATTGAACCGGAATCCAGGCGTTTCCCTGAACCGGCGTCGGTCTAACTTCAGTTCGGCGATGCCGAAGGAGAATTTTATGAAGCGGATGTTTCGCACCCACAGCCTCACGTTTGGGTTGCTGACAATGATCGGGTTGCTTTCACTGAGCGCATTGATGCTGAGTGGTTGCGGTAAAGTTGAGACGGCTAAGGACGAATCAACCGATTCAGCGGTGGTAACCAA
>JAGQOZ010000619.1 GCA_020426955.1 Planctomycetales bacterium | reverse complement strand
CATAAACCAAGAAAGCCAGGCCGCAAAGGGATACGTGTCTTGCCAAGCGAACAGCGTTGCCAGTCCGCCCATGATTCGTAACACGACGGCGGAACACAAGAGAGCAAACGTGCGAGTCATCCAAATCTGGTGTTGACGAAACTGGCGGTTTATAGCGGTTCGCCATCCGCAAAACGCGCACCAGCTCGTTCCCACGGCCAGCGTCATGAACGCGGCATCCGTCAACCATCCGGAATTGGTAAAACGAGCCATCCACATGCCGCTGGGAACCACCAACATCAAAACGCAAACCAGTTGCCAACGTCCCACGATTCGATGCGCTTGTGGAAAGCGTTTTCGCCAGGATGAATTCATCAGGAACAGACCAGCCAGCAACGCCACTGGCCCCGATAGGATGTGAACGTAAAACGCTACCGCATATGGGCCATGGAATGTGGACTGTCGGCCCAGCAGAAAATCTGCCTGGAAGTTGGGCGGAAAATAGTCGGCGTACGAGATCCAGGTGACCAAGACCGTCTTGATCACCAACAACCACACGGTAATGGTCATGATTCGATACATGAACTTATTGTAGCCAACGGGTTGGCCAATTCCGCTGGATCGTTACCGCACTTCGGCCGCTACTGCCATGATCACTGCCACAACGTTGCCTGACGAAGGCGAACGAATTTCCAATGGCGAAATGGGTTTGATTCGATTCTTTTCCGTCCCAATCCCTTGATCAATGTCTATCCAATGTACTTCGAATTCACCGGTTCGATTCGGCAACGCCAACTTGACGCTGGACAATGCCTTGCCTTCTGGCGTAGCGGGTAAGTAAACGGCCAGCTTGGTTCGATCCGTATTGGCAGCCGCAAACGCTTCATTTTCACTTCGGTCCTGCAAAAGTTGATTGGCCGGTTCCAAGTCCCACAACGGAATTTGGTTTTCCAGTAACCGAGCGGCTTTGATGCAGGCTACTGCTTTGTCATTGATGCCCAAGCCGGAATCGGGCCGATGAAATCGAATGGACGCCGCGCCGGCCAACAGGTGTCGCCAAAATCGCTCAATGGCGTCTTGATCCGTGTGCTTGAACTTGTTGCCATCTGCGCCATACGTTTTGGTTGTGTTCATAGGACGAGGCTGTTTGCTCAGATACTGCTTGACGAACAAAAAGTTCTGCCAGTGCGCATCGCCGCGGTTGTGGTTGTTTTGCGAAACATCCACAAAGTCATACAGTCCGGGGTGGTCAAACGTTTGTCGATGCCGTGGCGCGCGAAGATTCCAATCGTCCCACATTTCCGTAACCATCACCGTCTTGTTCTCAGCGGCCGCCTTGGCCTTAATATATCGAGCCCAATATTCGCCCCATGCCGGTTCGGCCTGCGTTTCGTTGTCTATGCAATACAAGACGTGGCGATATGCCAGCGAATGCTCCAGCATCTTGTCTACAAACCGCTGTTGATATTGCAGCACCACTTGGTTGTTGCGCTGTTGCGGAGTAGTAAAGAAAAATGGCTGCTTGTTGGCGCCAGGATGATCAGGATAACGAGCGACAAAGCCAGATTCTTCGAACGAATAGTTCACATTGTTCTGCGGATTGTACGGATGCTTTTTCTCCCAACGCCCCGGATCGTCCGCTCGAGCATCCGTGTAATCGAATCGATCCCAAACTTCGATCTGTACAAAAATGTTGCGTTTTGCAGTTTCAGACAACAGCGTTTTAAACCGCTGCCAATATTCTGGATTCCATTGCTTCAGATCATACTTGCCATTTTCTAAACGCAAAAACGGATAAACTTCAAAGCCTTGATCTTGCCGATCGCTCATGGTGTTGCGAATCACGTTGCCGCCTGCCGCGACAATTCGATCCAACTGCGGAATCAACTTTTCTTTGGGCCATTGGAAAAGATTGTCATCATCACTGCCGCCCAGCAAAAGAACGGGTACGTCACCGACGGCCCAGTACCACGAATTCTTTGAATAAGGACGCAGCGACTGGTGTGCATGCTGCGCTTCAGCCGACGTCCACCAACAACAGATTGCCAATAGCGGCACGAACCAACGTTGTTCGCCAAGACTCATTGCAGATCACCCTTGTTTTCGCATGCGAAGATTGAAAATCGCATTGTAAACAGAATTCTGCGCGACGTGGAATTCGCACCGCTTAACGCGAAATACGCACCGTCCGACCTTCCACCTGGACTCGGCCTGCTGCGATCGCCTGAATGGCCTGTGGATACGCTTCGCATTCCGTCGTGAAAACTCGAGCAGCCAGCGATGCGGCGGTATCGTCCAGCATTACCGGGACGGCATGTTGAGAAATAATGGGGCCGTGGTCGTATTCATTGTCCACAAAGTGGATAGTGCAGCCGCTCAGCTTCGCACCATAGTCCAGCGCCGCCTGATGCACTCGTCGACCATAGAATCCCTTGCCGCAAAACGCGGGAATCAGCGACGGATGAATGTTGATGACCTTGTTTGTAAAGTCGTCCGGCACCAGCACGTGCTTCAAGAATCCGCCCATGACCACCAGCTGCACACCCGCTTGGCGACAGTGATCAAACAACGCGCGACTGTACGAATCGGTTGAATCAAAATCCTTGCGTTCCAAAACCACGGCAGGAATGCTGGCTTCGCTGGCAAATGCCAAGCCGCCTGCTTGTTCCGAACTGGAGATGACCAAGCGAAAGTCGACGTCTAACTTGCCCGCCGAATGACATTGGATCAAATTCTTCAACGTGGTGCCGCCACCCGAAATCAACACGGCGATGGGCAATTTCATGATGACGTCCCTGTCAACACGCGAACGGCTAATTGCAACGCATGTCCGCCAATTTCCAAGTCAGCTTTATCACCCAAGTCTTGCGGTTGAAATTCGCCGGCATCCGCGGCAACGGACAAGGACGACGCCAATGTCTCTTCTTGAATGTAGTCGGTGTTTTCTGTGACCGCTACGTGCAATTCGTCGGCCGAAGTTACCACCGTTACCTCAATGCGATCGGTGTATTCGCAATTCAGTTCCTTGCGGCGGTCTTGGATAAACCGCACCAGGTCCCGAGCATACCCTTCGCGAACCAATTCGTCCGTCAAGTCCGTGGATAACACGACCACGCAACCAGCACCTTGTGCCGCAGCCCAACCTTCTTTCGCTTCCAGTCGAATTTCAATATCGCTGTTGTCCAACTTCAATTCCCGGCCGTCCACATTCAGCGTAATCGCACCGTTGGCTTGCAGTTCGGCCAACAACTTGCCTCCGTCCGCTTGCGCCAACGATTTCTTCACCGCCGGCATCAGCTTCCCGACGCGAGGCCCCAGCGCTTTGAAATTTGGCACCACTTGATAAGAAATGTACTGTTCCGCATCTTTGGCAAACGAAACTTCTTTGACGTTCAATTCTTTCGCAATCAAATCGCAGTGCGATTGCA
>JAGQOZ010000061.1 GCA_020426955.1 Planctomycetales bacterium | reverse complement strand
TTGTATGAATCTTTGCTGGTTGCCACGGAAGCTCATAAGACCAAAGTCGACGCGGAACAACAAGACGAAGCCAAGCAAAAATGGCTGGAACAATTCACCATTGCGTTTGGAACCGACGAAGGAGACGAAACCACCACGTTCAATGGCACCATTCCTCAAGCATTGATGATGTTCAATGGAGAACTGATCCGGCAAGCTACCAGTGCCGAACCAGGCAGCTTTCTCTACCGCATCGCACACGACGAAAAAATGAATAACGCCACCAAAATAAATCGTTTGTTCCTGTCCGCGTTGGCTCGGAAGCCAACCAAACAAGAGGTTCGTATCGCTAATCAATTGCTGTACGCTCGGCAAGGCGACGCCGTCGAGGCATTGCAGGACATTTGGTGGGCGCTGCTCAACAGTAACGAATTCATCCTGAATCATTAGTGATTCCCAATGACGGCAGATTTTTTGTGTGGACTGAGTACAGGTGCTTGGTTCATTTGTTTGTTTGATAGCCTTAGTGGCATTCAGTTGTTTTTGAGAGTACCGCCATGACGATTATCCCCTCCGGAATGTCTCGACGACACTTCTTACAACACTTGGCTGGCGCATCGGCGATTGCGTTGCCGGCTGTTTCGTTTACGGAAGCGTTGCGAGCGAATTCGGAGGATCTCAAAAAGCGCCGCAAATCGGCGATCATGTTGTGGATGGGAGGCGGCCCATCCACCATGGATCTTTGGGACCTAAAGCCGAATTCCACAAACGGTGGTCCCTTCAAACCAATTTCGACGTCCGGTGACGTGCAAATCTGCGAACACTTGCCGTTGATGGCTCAGCAGATGCACCACATGGCGATTGTTCGTTCTATGAGTACGCGTGAAGCCGATCATGGTCGAGGCCGTTATTACATGCATACCGGCTATGTGCCCAATCCCAATGTGGAACATCCCGGCTATGGTTCGGTGATTTCGCACCAATTGATTGATCAGCGTCCCGAACTGGAAATACCGCCATTTGTTTCGGTTGGCGGCGGTAGTGTTGGCCCCGGTTTTCTGGGCATGGCATGGGCGCCGTTTGTGGTTGATTCGAACGGTGACGTCAAGAATCTAAAAATGGGTTTGGATCAAGACCGCTTGATGCAACGCATGGCCACGCTCAGCTTGATCGAAAAAGGCTTCATTGCCAGAAACGGCCAACAGGCGGCTTCGGACCATGCCAAGGTTCTGGACAAAACGCTTAGTCTTATGACCAGCCAACAGATGGAAGCGTTCAAGGTTCGCCAGGAAGATCAAACGGTGCAGGATCGGTACGGGAATTCGTCTTTTGGTCGAGGCTGCTTGATGGCTCGGCGACTGGTTGAAGCCGGCGTGCCCTTCGTGGAAGTCGACTTGGGCGGTTGGGATAATCACAGCGATATCTTTGACACGTTGAAAGACGACAAGTTGCCCGTCTTGGATCAAGCAATGTCGGCGCTGATTGAAGATTTGGATCAACGAGGTTTGTTACAAGACACCGCCGTGATTTGGATGGGCGAATTCGGCCGGACTCCTCGAATCAACGGTGACACCGGCCGCGACCATTGGGCTCGATCGTGGAGTGTGGTGGTCGGCGGCGCAGGCATGCAAGGCGGCATTGCTGTGGGTGAAACGAATTCGGACGGAACCGCAGTAGAAACCGAACCGTATTCGGCGCAAGACTTAATGGCGTCGGTCTGCCGATCGCTTGGGATTTCGTTGGAAACCACCTTCACCAGCCGCAATGGTCGCCCCATGAAAATTGCCAATAGCGGCAAGGTCATTCAAGAGCTGTTCTCCTAGAACCGACCCCCAGATGCGACGGGAGAACGCGTCGGAAGCCGAGCCACTCAAGAGAATGGCTCGGCTTCCTTTTTAGGTCGAACTGATAACCGAGCTTGGCGAACCGTTGCGTTTGCCAGAATTTGCGCGGCGATAGTGCGAACCAATGTCTTGTCACATCGCGTAGGATGGCTAGACGTTTTGTCGTATCCTTTCAACACGCAAGGCAAGCTCAATTCGAAGCGATCGGGTCGATGGCGCCGCGTTGAATACCGCAGCGTGAAGCAAGAACAACCGTACAAGCTGCGGACTGAATAGTGCGTGCGTTTCGAGCCAGAAGATTCTATCGATTTCCCACCGCCGATAACTCGACACACACCGAGGCGATAGTTAATATGGGGAACGTGGTGCTGTTCATTCTAGTGAATAGCGTCTTTTCTTGAGCCAGGTTCAAACACCTCGGATTCACCTTGTATTTGTTCCCAATTCTATTGGCTGGAGAAGAATCGGATGGCGTTGCGCAAAAGTTCGCGGCAGCGAAAGATCGAGTCATTGGAAGATCGTCGGCTGTTGGCCATTGATTTTCCAGTTCCCATGTATCAGGTAGGACCTGGTGCATATTTGTCCACAGTGGAATCGTTTGTCAGTCGCTTTTCTCCGAATCAAGATGCCCGCATTTCGTTGCAGGGCCAGCAGACTGCCACGGTCACGTTGACACCTACGGACGAATTGTTTGTGGGTGATGTGGAAATATTTTCACCCACCGGAGAATCAATTCCGTTCGTACCGGTTACGGTGGGCCATACGATGTATGCGTCCGCCATTGATATCGATTCACCTGGGGAATATTCGGTCCGCGTGGCAGCTCGAGATGGCGCGTACGGCAATTTCAGTCTCTCGCTGTATACGAATGTCGTTCACGAAGACACGCTGACGATGGTCCAGGCAAATCAACTTCCAAGTTCGGCTGTTCTGTTAGAACCTGAATTCGAAGTAATTCCTGGAACACAGGCTCTTACTGTATTTGGAAGTAGGCCAAACGATGAATTCGAGTCAGTGGTCGGTTTCGAGTTTGACGATGAGATCCTGCCGGTCGAATGGACAACCTTCAGTTCCAGCGAATCCGGGCGAATTCGCATCACAGACGAATTTACTGCACCGGGCAACTTTGCGCTGTGGATGGACCAAGCGCCCGATCTGGCAGCTGAGCCTGACGTGATGCCGTCTGATGTGGATACTTCAGTAATCTACGACGTCGAAACCGGTCGAGTGTCAATTCAGTCCGTGTTTCCACTGTTCCAGCTGCAACTGTATTCTTCGTCCGGCTTGTTCACGGATATTGCGTCGATGAATTTGGATGGACCACTGGACGTCTTTCGACCAGAACGAATTTCTCATTCCGACTTGCGAGGCTTTCAAACCGTCGACTTTGGCATCATCCTGCCGGCGGGCTTATCGGACGCTTTTCTTCGCCAAGACCTATCTTTCCGAGGTGATTTGGTGTCGCGTGGCCAAGCTCGTGTAGCACTCGGTAATGACCAGCTTCGATTGCCGGTGTCTAACGAAGTCACTATGCAATTTAACATTGCAGACATTGACTCTCCGGTGTTGGAATATGATGCCTTAGGAACGCAGCCGGTGGGACCACTGATTCCGAACAGCTTTCAGGGGCACGTACAAGGAAATGGCGTTAGTGTAAGTGTCGACGGCGAACATTGGTATTCGGTGCACAACTATGAGAAGTCTTTCGGTTTGATTGACCTAGCGTTGATCGAACAGGGAGCACAAGTTGAATTTGGTGACGTGCTGTTTGTACGCTTTCAGCACTACAATAACGGCAGCTTGCCGGACGAAGGAAACGGCTATGACAACATTCGCATTTCCGCTCCAATAAATCTAGCGGATTGGTACAAGTTCACGTTGGACGACGGCCAACTTGCCTCCATCATGTGGCGCACTAGCCAAAGTGGACAGCCGATCGTCATCTACAATTCGATGTTGGAACCGGTTTTCACGCTGCCCGCTTTCAAGGACCGTGATTTCCGAGACACCACAACCAACGGAATTCCAGACGAATACTATCTAGAAGTTCCTCGTGTTGGTTTTACGTACGAACTGGAACTGATAAAGAACGGTAGTTTCGCAGAAAATCCGGCGTACCTTGCCGATCAGACACCTATCCTTTTTTCGAATCGATTCCACGTCGTGCTGCCCGATCACGGCCCCTTTGCAGTGGAAACCATTCGCTTGGCCGGCGGTGAGTTAAACGCGGTCGATGATCCAGTACTACAAGTTTCGACATCACTGCGAGAATGGTTTAGCCAAGACAATTCCGGCGAAGGGCTGAATGAACGCCTAGAACTGCCAGCGGCTTCAAGCACGGCTTATACGTTTGATTCTCGTTCCACCTACGGACGAACGGGACTGGTATTTCAAGGCTTGTCAACGCTAGCGTTTGCGCCACAGTACACCAAACCGGTCGACCACGCGGCGTTTAATTATTCCATCAATAGTGTCGAAATTCGGTGGGACGGTGCATATCGATTGGATACACTCCAGCCGGATCGATTCCTGCTCAATGGCGTTCCTGCCGAAATCTGGATCGATAATAGTGGCGTGTTCTTTTTGTCTGCAGCAGATGGACTGCAGGAAGGAGAACACCACGTGCAGATCCTACCAGCTGCCATTCAGCGACTTACGGGACAATACAATGAAGCGATTGACATCCGGTTCCGGATTGATGTCACTCCGCCAACTATTGTGTCTTCCACCATCGCACCGGGCTCAATCATTCCCACAGGTTGGCAACATCACCAAATTCAATTTAGCGAACCCGTCCAGTCGGACGTATTACTGGAAATTGTTTCCGCCGAAGGAGTTCGTTCGTTCATTGACTTGGACGTTGACCAGAATATGGCGACGTTTGACTTGGACCTTCCCGAAGGCGACTACACTTTGATCCTGAAAGACGAATTTGTGACCGATCTTGCGGGAAACCAATTGGACGGAGAAGCAAGTCAGTTTCCTACCGGGAATGGCTTCAGTGGCGGTTCCTACGAAGTTGCATTCCAAGTCGATCGATCGAATCAAGTTATCGATCTAGCAGACAATCTTAGCCCCTATCCGTTTGGGCGTTTGTCGCAAGCGCAGTACGGCGAACTGAGTGCTCAGGATGATACTGATTCATTTTTGTTAGCAAACGTCCAAGCCGGTACGACGTTTTCGGTTCGTTTAGCCAGTGGTGATTTGGCGAAACTGACGTTGCGTTTGCTTGATTCGCAAGGTGCGTTGATTTCCGAAAACAACGCGAACCACCAAGGCGTGCCGCTGGCGCTAAATCACACGGCTTCGCAAAGCGGAGATTATCAAATCGAGATTTCGGCGGCGAACGGCAGCCCTGGTCAATACGAAGTCGAAGTAGTACAGCAAGGAATCTTCGAACCAGACGAAGCGCTGGCACCAAACAACGATTCGCTAGACACGGCCACTTCACTTGATGTGGTCATGACGTCCCTGTCGAATAGTGAAACCAATCCTTCGTTCGCGATAGCTTTTGGAGATTTTAATGCCGCGCAAGGCGTTCCGGTTTATGTAGAGCGATTCGATGCGCCGTTGTCAGATGCTTGGGTACTGGCGGGTGCGACCAATATTGAAATCATCGCTTCGGACGAATCGTATTCTCCGGACCAACCAAATGCGCTTTCCTTCCGTGGCAATGGTGAAGCCATTCTGACGGTGCCGATGGCCCAAGCTGCGGATCGCATCCTGGTTTCGTTTGCCATGATGGAAAAATCAGAAACGGCGGAACCGTTGCCGGAACGGTTTGAAGGATCAACGTTGGGCGATGGAATGGCGGTTAGCGTGGACGGAACGCATTGGATCCGAATGATTTCGTTTCCCAACCAAGGGTACCTTGAATGGCAAACGTACGTGTTGGACGTCACAGAAATTCTGCAGCATCACAATGTCCAGATCGGTGACACGCTCTATGTGAAGGTGCAAAATTCCGGTCTCCAAGACCGATTCAATGGTCGCTTTATCGATGCCCTTCGCATAGCAACTCGACGCGATGACCATGATTGGTATCAGTTTTCACTGGCGGATGCCCAACTTTCGTCGATTAGCGTGGTCGCGATGGACCGCTTCGAACTGCAGACGTCATTGGCTGTGGAACTGTTTGACGAACGCCAGAACTTGATTGCTTCGGCCGAATCAGAATACGGTTCGGCCCGAATTCCATTATTCCGAGACCATACAAACAATGGCGTTTCAGATACGTACTATGTTCGAATTTCCGGAGACGATGCCTATTCGATATTGGTTACCAAGGACACGGTTTTTGATGTTGGGTCGGGTGACGTGCTGCCGGTCTCCTCTCCAGAATTGCACGCAACCGTTGAGATCTCGGGGCCTGTTGCGCAGGATTCCTTTTCGATACCGTTTCCCTACCCGCGTGACGATATCCCCGTGTTTGAAGCACGCGGCTGGGTCGGTTATGTGGACTTCGGCGCCATTCATCTTTACCAATTGCACGATACTGGTTGGGAGTTTCATCAAACCATTGAGATGCCCGATGAATGGTGGGGAAGCGTCGTGATGGGCGATGGATTATTGCTGGCCAAGGCGAACGGTGAACTTCGGACCGACTTGTTTCGCCTGGATCAAGATATGCAGTGGACATCGGCGGGATTTGCCGAGCACGACAATCCGTTTCTTGGAAATATGGGTGTCAGCGAGTCGCGGTTCTTTGCATGGGTTTTCAATGAACAAAGTTTCGTGACAGAGCTGAAAGTTTTCGAACAAAGCGAAGACAGCGACCAATGGTTGCCAACGGCGACCATTCCATTCAACGGTCAAAACCATACTGTGTTCGCCACGAACGAGTATCTGTTGGTGGGTTTCGATATCTATCGTCAGGCATCTGATGGCAGTTGGCAGTTAACCCAAAGCTTGGACCCGAACGAAGCGGTTCTTTCGCGAATTCTATCGGTCCAACCCGATTCGATTATCGCGAAGACACATCGGTCAACCGTTCAAATGTATCGTTTTTCGACAGCAGACCAGCGTTGGGTTCCGGAGCCTCTAGCTGATTCCGTTTTCGCCGACGCGTATCACGTTGACGGCGAATACATTTTTCTGCGAATTGACAACCAATATTGGCCCTTGCGCAATCGCAACGGCGACTGGTACTTCGATACAACCTTTACCGCTTCCGACAACAACCGCATCAGTGTCAACGGAGTATCGGAAGACTTTCGAAATATGAATCGCATTGATTCGTGGCAGAAAGCGTTCTTGGTAAATGTCGCCGACAATGGTTCCATTCATGTGAACGCAAAAATGCTGGACGAGCTTTCCAGTGCGAATTCGGAAATCACCTTGTCGGTTGAAGACTTGTCCGGGCAAATTGTCGCGACGGCAGAAATTCAACCGGGTGCTTCGGCCGTCGAATTCGAAGCCCGCAATTTGTCAGCCGGTCAATACAAAGTGTTTGCCAGAAGGCGAACTGGTTACGCGGTCGTGGAAATCGCCATCACCACGCCGCCGTTGCCGGATTCGTTCTTGTCACCCGAATTGGTCGTTCCCGAAAGTGGTAGCGTGGTGGGCGACGTGCCTCAATTCATCACAATGCATTTTCCCGCCGCCGTGAACGCCGCCAGCGCAGATCTGTCGCGGATCACAATCAACAATCAACCAGTGACGGCGGTCGAATTGTTCCAGCCGAATGTCTTACGAGTTCGATATGATTTTTCGTCGTTTGAAGACGGCCAAACGATTGTATTCGAAGCGCAGCCTGGTGCATTTCAATCGTTGCTGGGCGTGCCCAATGATCGAATTGTCAGTTCGTTTCAGGTGGATTCACGGGGGCCTCGAATCCTCTCCGTATCGGTGGCGGACGGCGCCGTTTTGCCCAATGGCACTCACCATATTCAGCTTCAATTCGACGAATCGCTTGATCCGGACAGTGTCACGCCAATGGCGTTCCGATTGCAAGGAATCCGCAATGCTCGTTCAACAATATCGGACGTCCGTTACGATGACACTTCGCGCACCGTTACCGTCACCCTGGCCGATCAACCCGATGATAGCTATACGCTGGTAGTGCCTACGAATAATTTGAGTTTGACGGATCTGGCAGGAAATCGAATCAATGAAAGTCGTCAATCACCTTTGGGCGAATCATTTCAGGTTTCGTTCTATGTGGATTGCGATGGCGATCAGCCGCGTTCTATGCAGCGACTTTTGCCGTTGGGCAGCTTGGTGGCCGCAGCGACGGGCAATGCGTGGATTCACTCGGCCGACGACTTAGACGTGTTTACCGTTGTTCCGTCCGGAGACAGACCCGGTCGAATGGTTCTGCAAAGCCAACATGCAGCCGCAACGGTTCAATTCCAAGGTGTTGACTACGTGTTATCGGAAGGCGTGCCGCAAGTGATCGAATTGTCCGATCTGCCCCACCGCTCGCTGCCGCTGGTCATTTCCGCCGCCGCTGCGACCGAAGTGAGTTGGCAGTTTATCGAGAACGCGTCGGTCGAAATCGGTGACAACCAAGTGGCACTCGTCGCATCAACCGTTCCACATTCAAATGGGCGCATTTTTTCGGCCCTTGCTCGTACATCGCCCCGTTTCGTTGCCAATGAAGAGGTTTATTCTCGTAACCGCAATTCATGGATGTTTCGGTTGGACCCGCTTTCGCTGGAACGCGTCGACGTATTTCGACAAGACGCATTGAATTACCTTCAAGCGTACAATGGACAGTCCTTTTTCGAGCTGGAAGGTAGCGTCGTTCGCAGCTATTCTGTGGATCCGTTCTTGCAAACAGACAAATTTCGCTTAGACGTTGCGCCGACCACGATCGCGGCCGATATCACGAATCTATATGCGCTGGATCAAGACCAAGGCCGCAGCACCATTCATGTCATCGATCTGGCAACACACGACGTCATTGATCGCATTGATCCGCCCTTTGCTGTAGTCGATATTGCCGTCGACAGTGAAATACTGTTCCTACTGACTATTGACGGTGTCTACCGCTACAGTCTGACGACGGGGACTCATGAACAACTTTTTGCGTTACCGGAGAGCCGTACGCCCATTGAAATCGCATTGAATCATGCCTATTTGTATGTCCGCACACAAGACGCACGAGGCTTGGTCGTAGTTGACCGGTATTCTCGCTTGGATGGAAGCTTGGTTGCCACAGATGGATTCGATCTGTTATTGTCTGCCAGTCTGAAAAGTATGCCAGATCAAGATCGATTTGAATTGCCAAGCTTTGTTGATGATTCAATGACGGTGGTGGTTGGCACCACGGACGGTCGGAAATTTGCCGCCAACGTACATGTTGAAGACCACAGCGGTCAAGCAATCGACGTTCCCGTTACGACCAATCTAGCGAACAACCAGTTTCTGGTGACGTTACCCGCAAGTGCGGAAGATCGTTGGCTAGTGGTGGAATCCGCGTTGGAATACGAATATAGCGTGGTCGCGTATGCGGATGTGGCAGTCGACCACTCCATCACCGGCCAAGAAAATACGGCGGATGCTGCCTGGGACAAGCCCGAATTGGCTGTGGTGCACCATCGACCGCAAGCCTGGGTTTCGAACTCGTTTCAAGTGATCGAATATGACGCTGCAACGTGGCAGCCAGTTCGCGCAGTTGTACTGCCAACAACCAGTCGAGATTCGTTGGCAACCGATGGTGGCCGGATCTACGCGATTCGCGATTCGATCGAAGTCATGGCACCGGCAAGTTTTTCGCAATTGGATTCGATTTCCAGATTCGGCAGAAACGGCATCGACATAACCGAGGGCCGAATTGTCAATGGTCTATTTGCCATGGATGCATACGGAGATGGCCAACCATCCCGGTACGCGTTGAATCTGAATATGGAAGGCGTTGCTATAGCCCCGGAACTTGGGCGAATTTATTTTCAACACAATCGCCAAATCTTTGGCTATCAATATCCTTTTAGCAGCGACGTTCCTGAGCCCGTTTCCGTTTTTGATTTAGAGTTTCAGACGAACGTGCTGGATTACTCGGGCGGACGGTTGTACGTCAACGATCAAAGCACGATGTATGCTCTGGACCCGCAGACCGGTAACGTGACTAGTGCATTCGATCTGGGGCAAAATCGAATTGATGGATTTGTGATGGTAGATCAGCCGATCGCACCAAGTGGATTTGTCGTTTCTGGAACCAGCATGCACTTCGGATCTACTGTCGACGTGGGCGAGGATTTAGTGTTGACGGTGACCAGCCTAAACCAAGCCGGTACTGGCTCTATCTCGGTGCTTGTCTCGGCCGAATCAGGCGATCGAGAAACAATCGCGTTGCAAGAGCTGGCCGATGGGGTTTTTCGAGCTACCATAACGACCACCGAAGTCGCTGGGCGCCAAGAGGACCAAAATCTGTCTGTAACGTTTGGGGATGTGATCCGTGCAACGTATCTTGAAGACACCAACAATCAGCCCATCGAGTACCACGTTCAGACTCGCATCAACCATCTTGCGGAAACGACGCTTCCAACCAGACGCTTTTGGCTCGAGCAAGGTCAGACTGTATCCATACAAATCGATCGGCTGGATTTGCGATCTGACAATTCGCGACCACCTCTGTTGGCTGCCGTTGTTGCAGACGACAATTTGCTGGTCCGCTTGCAACAACTGACCGACTCGACCGAACAGATGGTCTTCACAACCAATCATGCAGGCTATTATTCGTTGCACCTGCAAACCCGAGTCAACAGCGCTGTGGAAGTGATGACACATGTTGTTACAGTGGATCCCGATGTCAATCAGGACGGCGTTATCAACGGGTTGGACGTGGACCGAATTTGCACCGCCGTATCCAGCGGTTCATCCCAGGCTCAGTTTGACGTGAATCGGGACCAACGAATTGATCATTCGGACGTGCTCGCACTCACCAATTTGCTTGGCGTTCCAATCGGTGATTCTAACTTTGATGGTCAATTCAATTCGCAAGACTTGGTGGCCATCTTCACGGCCGCAGAATACGAAGATGCCATCATCAGAAACTCGACATGGTCTACCGGCGATTGGAATTGCGACGGCGAATTCAACAGTTCTGATTTGGTAAAGGCCTTTCAAGCTAACACCTACTCGCTGGCAGCACGGATACCAGAAAGGCTGACCGACGTGGCGATGATTTCTGCCGCTCGCCACGCCAGTAAACGAATCAAGAGTCAATTACGCGCATCATCGAATGCCGTCCTGTTGGACGCCAGTAACCCAGATAGACGCGAACCCTAGTGACGCTGGTGCGACCCTACCTTTCCAGTGGCGAACCGCCGTAAACAGGCTGATGCGCCCTGTGCGGTTTCGTTGAGCTTTCGCACGCGAAGCTTGTTACCCATGGACTAATTGATCCAAATCTGCGATGGCAGCGGTGCTGTCGGACTGCCGCAGGGACTCGAGTGCTTTTGACAAGAGCGAGATGTGACGATGCGTGAAGGGGACCGCAACTGACAAGTTGATGTCATTGGAAATCGATTCCGCAATGGCGGCCATGATGCGATCGATGCCGATGCTTTTTGCGGCGCTGGTGGCGATGACATTTTCCGGCAACTCAATTTCCGCTACTAAGTCCGATTTGTTCGCCACCATCCACTGCGGTTGATGCAGTTCGGGGCGAAGTAGCGAATTCGCCGCGTTCGCATTCCAATCGCGAATATCATGCACCCACAAAATGATGTCGGCCGCGGCCAGCTGTGATTGTGTTCGTTGAATTCCGGCAGCTTCGATAGCGTCCGACGCTTCTCGCAGACCAGCAGTGTCGGCCAATTCCACGGGCCAACCGTCAAACGCCGTGGTCGCTTTGACCACGTCTCGAGTGGTCCCCGGCTGGTCAAACACGATCGCTCGGTCAAATCCCAACAACGCGTTGATTAGACTGCTCTTGCCCACGTTGGGCGGTCCGGCCAAGACAACTTTCCAGCGTCCGGTCAATCGAATTCCCGCTCGGGAGTTGCGCAGTAAACCTTCGATTCGAACCGTCGATTCGTTTAGCATTCCGCCAACCAAGAGTTTTCGAATCGAATCGACTTCTGCGGCCAATTCGCCCGCATACTGTCGCAACAAAATCGCAGCAGATCGTTCCGTATCAACGCACGACAGCGCTTCGATCGCCTCAAATTGAATGAGATTCACGTTGGCCGCATCGCCTTCCAGACCAGCCCAAGAATACGATTCGGTCCACGTCTGAATGGATACGCCATGCGTTGCCAACGCATTCAGAATTGCGTCAACTGCAGCGGAACCGCCGTGACAATGGACTTCCCAGCGATGTGGTCCGCGGCGACAGACAACCAGTTCTTCGCCCGCTTGATTCGGATCGGTGCCATGCCAGCGCCCAAAAACAATGCGACCAGTTTCGATTGACATCAGACGAATATTTGAATTCGCAGGCAAAAAAAGTGTTGTCAGAATTTGATCGGAATCCGTCCCCGTAATCGAAATCACCGCAATGGCGCCTCGGCCACGAGCGGTCAGGACCGACGCTTGGCAGTTGACGTGCGTCATAGCGGCAAATCCAGTCGCCTAGCGATCAGCTCGATGCCGGACAGAATTAAATGCGGCACGAATTCGGCGTGGTCTGGTAGATGCCACATCATTTTTTGCATGTCGCCACCGGTAACGAAGATCTGCGCCGGCGAGCTCAATTCGGATTGCATTTGCTGCACGACTTGTCGAATCGCCCCGATCGTGCCCCAATAGACTCCGCTTTGAATCGCTTCTTCGGTACTTCGTCCGACGACGGATGGTGCGGCGTCCGTTTCATGGTATTCGATTAACGGCAGCTGCGCAGTACCCGACGAGAGAGCTCGAGTCAACAGGCCGGCGCCGGCCATAATGGTTCCTCCTTCGAATACTCCGTCCACCGACACCAAATCCACGGTGATGGCAGACCCGGCGTCGATAACGATGGCCGTTCGAAACGGATCGCGAATCCAGTTCGCCGCCACCGCTCCGGCCAGCCGATCCAAACCAACTCGTTCCGGATATTTCACTCGCTTCTCGATCCAAAAATCCTGCGTCAAAAGGAAACGGACTCTAATGGGCTGAATCTGCTGCAAGATCGTGACCAAATGATCGGCATTGCGTTGGGAAACGCTGCAGGCTACCAAGATTCGGTCGTTTGGATCCAGCCACTTTGATAGCGCCAGACTATCGTCCTCGGGGCGAACGACAATGGTGTCTTGGGGCGTCTCCAAAGGATTGTCGGCATCGACATTTTCCGCGAACCGCCCAATTTTGATAGCCGAATTGCCAATATCTGCGATCAGCACCATTGCAGCAAACACTCCACCAAGTCATCAAACCCACCAAGCTTGATGATAGCCAAATTGTCTGGTTCCGGAAGTGCTACAACGGCGCAGGGAGGTCTCGTTTCACAAATACTCGACAAGCAATCACAATTCCAGCAATGCCAAACAGAAGCAAAACGGCGTCGCACCCGAGCGGCCCCAGGTCGGGCAGATAGCCGCTGGATTCGGTCTGCAAGAATCGCCACGCAAACGCCGGATCTTTGGCTGCCTTTGTGGAAAAAGAAACTGGTTCGTACACGGAAAAGACGGTCAGGTGCAGCATCCATTTCCAACTTTCAACGGCCATGCCGGTCAATTCGAAGACCGTTTGAATGACGTAAAAACCGACCATGATACCAATGGTTCGCCAGCGATATCGATCCACGGCGGACAATGCCGTGGTCACACCGGTCAACATGACTCCCAAGCAAAAGTAGTTGATTGTTGCCGGCACGAAAGTCTTGGTTTGCACCAACGATTTCATGGGGACCGGTTTGGGTTGCCGAGGAATCGCGCCGATGGGAAGCTTCATACCGAACAGCGGCACTTGAAAGCGAATCGATTGTTGGGACACCTTGACCGTCGCGTTGTCGATTCCCACTTTGGTTCCAGCTAGCGAACCACCGGCCAGTATCGCAACCCCCAATAACGTGATGGTGGTGTGCGTCACCAAATAATTCAGACGGCTCACCGGTTGCGAAAGAATCATCTCCAAGGTTCCTCGGCCCAGTTCGCCACTGACCGAATCGGACGCACGAGTAATCGTCCAAACGGCCATGATCAGGTAGGCCATCGGTTCTTCCCAAGTGAAACTGATCAGGCCGGGATAGTTGATCAAATCGTCAATGGGGACCGGCGAAAGACGCTTAACCATATCGGGCAGATTGTTCGCAATCTTTTGAAACCGAATGGCTTCGATACTGGAGACAATCACAATCCGAATCCAGCTGAATGCCACAATCGTCACCAAACACGCGAGGCACAACCACAGCGAATCCAGAAGCGTCTTCTTGATTAAGGCTCGGTTCATACCGCTTGAGCTCCGTGATATTGGTCGTAAACGGATCGCAAGCCTACATTTTCAATGGACAATTGTGTGTCACCCAACGATGCCAGCCATGACAAACTGGGCGTCAGACTTCCGGTTACTTCCAGCACGGATTCTTGCTCTGTTTGACGAACCAGTTGGACCGAATCCCGTAGTTCCGGCGGGATGCTTGACGAAGTTGCCGTATGCAATCGCACTCGATGCCGTTGCCGCAATTCGGCCATCCGTTGTGAATGCACCAACTGGCCCTGCCGCAGAATGACCACTCGATCACAAGACTCTTCGATTTCGGACAAAACGTGCGAACTCAAAATCACGGTTCGACCGCTTCGCTTGGCTTCCAGCACCATCTGGATGATTTCATGCCGAACGTTGGGATCCAAGTTAGCGGTCGGTTCGTCCAAAATCAGCACGGGCGAATCGATGGCCAACACGGCGGCTAACGCCAATTTTTGCCGCATGCCGGTGGACATAAAGGCAACTCGTCGAGTGATCTCGAGGTCCAATCGCCGAGCCAACTCCAGGGCACGTTGGTAGTTCCCGTTCGGTCGCACCGACGTGAAAAATCGCAAAACTTCTTGCCCTTTCATGCGACGAAACAGTCTCGCGTCTCCAGGCAGATAGGCCACCTGTTGATGCACTTGGACCGATTGCCGATCACAATCCAAGCCACAAATCTTGGCCCAGCCAGAAGTGGGCCGCAAGAATCCCATCAGTAAACGCAACAGAGTCGATTTGCCCGCGCCGTTTGGCCCCAGCAGCCCAAAGATTTCTCCTTCGGCAATTTGAAGCGAACAATTGTCCAACGCGGCGAAGTTGCCGTACGATTTGGTCAACGCTTGCGTTTCAACTAACAACGGACGACCCTCGTGGCTGCAAGAAATGGAATCAGCGGACGAACTATATCGTACCAAGGCCATACGTTTCAGCGATAGGACCTGGTCGCAAGTCAGTCGTCTCGACTTGTTCAAGAACGAATCTATTCGTCAATCGCTAAGCGGGGCAGCAAAGTGACTCGCGACCGTGCCACTCATGATCGATATTTCGCATTAACAACGCACAATCAAACTCGATGGAATTCGGTGGAAACAGTCGCTCGTTTTCAAAGTAAGACGATTGAATCGCATCCACATGCAATGGTTCCACTTGCCAGTTCTTGCAGTCCAATTCCAAAGCGTCAAACGTGCCTTGCTTTGGGGTTGCCGAATATCCGAACGAACCTAGCCGAAAGAATTCCGACGCGGACTCCAGCGTTTTGAAGATGGACGAATCAGGTAAACCGGAAGCGACAGACCCATCAACTCGCACCAACACTTCGCCATCCAGGCTGTGCATGGCGACCGAATAGCGATTCCCATTTTCGGCAACGTTGAAAGTGGCTCGGTGATGTATTCCGGGAAAAATTCTGCCGCCCACCAACGCATTCAGTTTGGAATTGGTGTCTCGGCGAGGAACAAACACGCCGTGTTGAGTCTGTCCATTCGCATCCCATTCGACGGCGATTCGATGTGCAGCGTTTTCAGAAGCAAATCCCCAAAGAATCGGAATTCGTTTCGGTCGAATTCGTTTCAAGCGAATCAAGCAGATCCCGCCGATCGCGAAACCGTCAACCAATTGTGGACGAAACGGCGGTGGTAAAACTGCCGTCATACACGATGGATCAACACGGTAGTTGGCCAGGATTCTTCGCTCGATGACTCCGGCGAGTGTTGGGATCTGCAAGTTCATTCCTTTTCAACAATGCCACCAGAGTCGTTGCGGCGAGTTACGGCTGATGGCATTGAAAAGCGAGATGTTTTCACCATGTCAATTCGGCGTCACCTGCTTCCAAGCGACCATGCGGACGCAAGCCGGAACCGGAGCGTTTGGTGAGTGTGTCGCCGAGATCTGCTCGAGCCGTTTCGGCGGCGGCTTGTAGGCGTTCCACTACGTCAGGATGTTGATCTAGTACGTTGGTGGCTTCGGAAACGTCGGTCTTCAAGTCGTACAGTTCCAAGCCGCTTTGAGCTTGTTCGTAATCATTGGGAATGCCGTCCTTGCCACCGGGGCGACCATTCATGGTTCGATATTGATGCGGAAAAAACAGCTTCCAACGACGGTCGCGAACCGCCTGCAACTGGCCTCCGCCGTAATAGCAGTAGAAATATTCATGTGGCGAAGTGGCTTCTTTTTCGCCAAACATCAGCGGACGAATGTCATGGCCATCGATTTTGTGGTCGGGCAATTCAGCGCCTATCAATTTGGCCACAGTCGGCACAATATCGATGGTAGCCGCCAGTTCATCACAAGTGGAATTGGCCGGAATTTTGCCGGGCCAACGCATCAACGTGGGCACTCGATAACCACCTTCCCACATGGTCCCCTTGCCTTCTCGTAAAGGCAGCGCCGAACCGGCATGTTCGCCGTAGCTGAGCCACGGACCGTTGTCACTGGTAAAGATGACCAACGTCTTTTCGTCCACTCCCGTTTCTTTCAGCGTCTGCATGATCTGGCCGACAGACCAATCGACTTCCATGACCACATCGCCAAACAGCCCAGCACCACTCTTGCCTTTGAACTGGTCCGAAACATACAACGGCACGTGCACCATACTGTGCGGCAAGTAAACCAAGAAGGGTTCGTCCTTGTGTTGGCGAATGAATTCGACCGTGCGCTGCGTGTACTGCTTGGTCAGTTGTTCTTGCTCTTCGCCGGTCACCTGCGGATTGATGACGGTAGTGCCTTCGATCAGTGGCAGATGCGGCCAGCGTTTGACGCGTTCTTCCATGGGCAAGTGCAGCACGCCCGGATGAAATGGCCACATGTCGTTGGAATAAGGCAGGCCAAAGTAGTCGTCAAAGCCGTGGTTGGTAGGCAAGAACTTGGGATGATGTCCCAGGTGCCATTTGCCGTAACACGCCGTGGCATATCCCTTTTGTTTGCAGAGTTCGGCCAGTGTCATTTCTTGGTCACTGATGCCGTGTTTGGCGCCGGGACCAAGTGCTCCGCTTATGCCGATCCGGCGATGGTAACAACCGGTCAGGATGGCAGATCGAGAAGCCGAACAGACGGCCGAAGAAACGCAGAAGTCCGTGAACCGCATGCCTTCCTGCGCCATGCGATCCAGATGCGGTGTCGCATAATTCTTTGCACCGAAGGGACCGATATCGGCGTATCCCATGTCATCGATAAAGATTACGACGATATTGGGCAAATCGGCCGCATGAATTCGCCCGGTGGATCCAGCTACCGCCACTAGGGCACATACGCAACACAGAAATAGACTTCGCATCAGAGATTCAATCCAGCACAGAATGGAAGATGGACAACAATTCGTTTCTTTAGCACGAACGTAGCACAATTCGTGTTCCAATCCAAGTTTCCCACAGTTGACTTGGGGCCGAACGAGACTCCAGTTTTGGGTTGTATCG
>JAGQOZ010000618.1 GCA_020426955.1 Planctomycetales bacterium | reverse complement strand
TCAGGCAATTTCGAAAAGCCTGCCGAAGTCCAAGCGGCAAGTTGGGTTGGTGGTCTGCAATGCAGTGCGTTTGCAAACACATGTTTAATCCAAGCGAGTCGTTTTATGCCGTTGATTGTGCAAAAGTTCGGTGGGACTAGTGTTGCCGATAGCGAAAAGATCCTGGCTGCCGCTCGAAAAGCCATTCGAGCTCATAATGAAGGCAACCAAGTGGTCATGGTGGTTAGTGCCATGGGCAAGAACACCGATCTGTTAGTGAAACTAGCTAACGAAGTGAACGAAAAACCGCCCGCGCGAGAAATGGACATGCTGCTGTCCACTGGCGAACAAGTCAGTGTCGCGCTGATGGCCATGGCGGTCGATTCGATGGGTTACAAAGCGGTCAGCTTGACCGGCGGTCAAATTGGAATTCGCACCGATAGCACTCATACGAAGGCGCGGATTCGCAGCATTTCTACCGAACGCATGCGCCGCCATCTGGACGACGGCAAGATTGTCATCGCGGCCGGATTCCAAGGTATTGATGAAAACTTGGACATCACCACGCTGGGACGAGGCGGCAGTGATACGACGGCTGTGGCGTTGGCCGCCGTGCTGCAAGCCGATTCGTGCGAAATCTACACCGACGTTGATGGCGTCTATACGACCGATCCTCGGATTATGCCCGAAGCACGTCGAGTTTCCCAAGTTAGCTATGACGAAATGCTGGAACTGGCAAGCCTGGGAGCTGGTGTGATGCACAGCCGTTCCATCGAATTTGCCAAAAAGTTCAATGTGCCCATCCACGTCCGCAGTAGCTTTAGTGACACGCCCGGCTCGATGATTGTGGACGAACCGGAAATGAAGCATCGAGCGGTCAGCGGCGCGACGCTCACCAAAGATGAAGCGAGAGTTACCGTCAAGAACGTGCCCGACGTGCCGGGAACCAGCTACGAAATCTTTTCGCGCATTGCCGCTTGCAACGTGACGGTTGACATGATTGTGCAAAACGTGGGTTCGGCCGGTGTTGCGGAAATTTCGTTTACGGTTCCCAAAAGCGAATTGAAAATGACGCTGGAAGCGCTGGATTCGGCTAGGTTGGCCATCGGCGATTTTGGTGTCGACCATGATTCGCAAGTGGCCAAGGTCTCCGTAGTCGGACATGGCATGGCCACGCAGTCGGGTGTGGCAGGACAAGTCTTCGGAGCACTCGCCGCGCACGAAATCAATATCCAGATGATTACCACCAGCGAAATCAAAATTTCCACGTTGGTGTCTCGAGAAAACGCGTTGAAGGCATTGCGAGCGGTTCACGGGGCTTTTGAGTTGGAAAAAGCACCGGACGAAGTTACCGCTGGCGTGCCATCCAAGTCAGCCGTTCCGCTGCGTTCGCAAGATGATGCCGTCAACGTTGTGGAACGTCTGCGTCAGATGGAACTGGACATGGAGCAATTGACTATTGACAGTATTTATATGGATGACACTCAAGGTCGAGTGACCATTCATGGCGTTGCTGACAAACCGGGTGTGGCTCAACGCGTGTTTGACGAAATTGCCAAGGCGTCCATCTTTGTGGACATGATTGTGCAAAGTTTTGGCAGTGAAGAACTGGCCAATCTCAGCTTCACCGTGCCCAGAAAAGACGTTGCGGCGGCCGTCCAAGTTGCGCAAAAGGTAGCTTCGGAACTTGGTTGCGGCAAAGTCAGTTCCAGCGAAGAAGTGGCCAAGCTTACGGTTTCGGGAATTGGCTTAAGAAGTCACACGGGCGTGGCCATTCGCATGTTCAAAGCATTGGCTGAAGGTAACGTCAACTTGATGATGATCAACACCAGCGAAGTGCGAGTGAACGTGGTGGTAGAAGGCGCGGATGGACCTCGAGCATTGAAGCAACTGCAAGACGTTTTTCAAGATGTCATGCGATAGCACGCAAGATTTAACTCGTTAAGAATCCGTCTCATCCTGCCGTGATGAACCGACCACTGAAGCATGAACAAACCGCCGCCCGCTGCCGATCTTCCGAATCCAAAAATGGCGGCGGGCCTGGAAGTCTTTTTTATTGTCCTATTGTTCTTTGTGTTTGGCGGTTGGGCAGCGCCCGAGGTGAACGAACCTCAATATTTGGGCAAAGCCAAGCATTTCTGGAACCCGCAGTGGTGTCCGAACGATCATTTTTTATCCAGTGCCGACGCGCATGGCGCGTTTTTCTGGACATTCGGTTGGGTCACACAATTCTGTTCCCTGGAAACCACGGCCTGGATCGGTCGTTTCGTGGGTTGGACTCTGCTGGCGATTGGCTGGCAACGAATGGTGTCTGCCATCACATCACGGTTCGGTATGGCGTTGCTTTCGGCTGGAATTTGGGTGTCCCTGATCGATCGTTGTCAGATGTCGGGCGAATGGGTCATCGGCGGCATTGAGGCTAAAGTCTTTGCGTATTTCTTCGTGTTACTCGCCTGCCGCAGCTTGCTGTTCGCTCATTGGGGCCGAACCTTTCTTTGGCTGGGCTGTGCTTCTGCATTTCATGTTTTGGTTGGTGGTTGGAGTGTGTTAGCGGCAGGGATGGCATTGCTGTTCGAAGGAAAATCGCATCGTCCTTCATTCAGGAATTTGGCTGCAGGCCTGGTTTCCGGCGGCCTGGTGGCTTGTGTTGGGTTGGTTCCGGCCGTCTGGCTTTCAATGGGCGTGTCTTCCGACGACGCCTATTACGCAGCCAGGATCTATGTCTTCCGACGATTGCAACATCATTTGGTGTTTCGAGCGTTTGCGTGGCAATTTGTCGTAAATCATGCCGTAATGCTAGTGTTGTGGTTAACGACGGCGACGGTGCTCATACGAAATTCGGCAGCCCATTCGCGACTAGTGAAGTTGGTCCTAGGCTTTGTGATGTTGGCCCTGGTTGGGATTGGGATTGATCTATTCACAACCAATCCGTTTGTGACGGCCAAGTTCTTGCGGTTTTATTGGTTTCGCATGACCGATGTAATGGTGCCGCTTGGTGTCTCGCTGTTATTCGTCTATTTGGTCCAGACAACCTTTGAAGCGGATGATGATCTGATTCGCTGGCGAAAGCAGTTGGCGGCTTGGCTGACGGCCATTTCGATCTTGGCGGTCCTGACGAACGCCACCGTCACCGTTTGGCAACGCGAAAAACAGCTGACCCCATCTTCCGATTGGCAAGGCAACATCACCACGCCGGAACGATTGGCAAACTGGAAATCCGTTTGCGAATGGGCTCGTACCAGAACCGCTCCGGACGCTCGCGTCTTTTCCTTGCCCGGCCATCAAACGTTCAAGTGGTACGCGTCTCGATCGGAAGTGGTGAACTGGAAAGACATTCCGCAGGACGCAAAGGGCATTCTGGAATGGTATGATCGTCTGAGTGATGCGAGAAAGTTTTTGTGGCGAGCCCAGCAGTTTCAAAACAAACGT
>JAGQOZ010000617.1 GCA_020426955.1 Planctomycetales bacterium | reverse complement strand
GACGCATTACAAGTGGCGTTGGTAGCGATTCTGGCATCGCCCGATTTCCTGCTGCTGACCGAATCACCTCTGGTCGCCGCCGATACCAACGAATCACGCGACGCCACGCTGTCGGATTTCCAAATTGCTTGTCGACTTTCGTATTTCCTGTGGTCCAGCATGCCCGATGATCGCTTGTTTGAATTGGCACAACAGCAGAAACTGCGTGACACGGGTGTGCTGCGGCAGGAAGTCGATCGCATGTTGGCCGATCCCAAATCCGCTCGCTTCGTACACGATTTTGTGCAACAGTGGCTGGGGATTCGCCATGCCGGTTCCGTGCGACCCGACAAGAAAATGTTTCGTCGGTTCGATGATCACTTGCTGGATTCCATGAAGCAAGAACCATCCGCGTTTTTTCAACATCTGCTACAACATAATCTTTCGGCCCTGAATTTATTGCAATCTGATTTTGTCGTTATCAACCAACGGTTGGCTCGCTTCTACGGTATTTCCGGCGTGCAAGGAGATCACTTCCAAGCGGTTGCGGTTCCGGACGGTATCACACGAGGCGGTGTGTTGACGATGAGTGCCATGCACTTGGTGACATCCAATGGCACTCGGACATCGCCAGTGAAACGAGGTGTTTGGATTTTGGAGCGAATTCTGGGCGATCCCACTCCGCCGCCACCACCCAACGTAGGCGATATCGCTCCGGGCATTCCCGGCATCGACAAAGCCACGGTGCGTCAGCGGTTGCAAGTGCATCGAGAAAATCGGCAGTGTGCCGTTTGCCATGACAAGATTGACCCGCTGGGTTTTGCGTTGGAAAATTTTGATCCCATCGGTGCGTGGCGAACCCAGGAAGGCAACGGTTTGGTTGGTGGCCCGTTTCCCAAAGATCCAATGGTAGATGCGAATGCCATTCTTCCCGACGGCACCCATATCAACGGCGTCGTTGATCTGTTAACTGCGTTGCGAACTGACCCGACGCCCTTTTCCCGATGTTTGACGGAAAAATTGATCACTTACGCGTTGGGCCGACCGTTGCACGCAAGCGAATTCGCCTGGCATGATCAAATCATGTCCGACTTTGCGGAACATGAATATTCGCTGAAGCGTTTGATCCAAGACATCGTGTGTTCCGATTCGTTTCTAACCAAGTGAGGCACCGTGATGACTAAGCGACTCTCTCGACGAACGTTTCTGCGCGGTACCGGTGTGGCGATCGGCTTACCGTTGTTAGAGTCCATGCAGCGTCGATCATTGTTCGGCTCGGAAGACGTTGGTTTGACGCCACCGCGAATTTGCTTTCTGTACGTTGCCAATGGTGTGAATTCCGCTCAGTGGGTGCCGACGACGCATGGGCCAGACTATGAACTCTCTCCAACTCTCAAGACGCTGGAAGAAAATCGGCAGCACTTCAGCGTGCTCAGTGGGCTGTGCCATCCGCAAGCCAAAGGAGGTCATTCGGGTGCGGACAGTTGGCTAACCGGAGTCGACTTGGCGGGGACGCCGGGATTTGCCTATCGCAATGTGATGTCGTTTGATCAGGTCTTGGCAAGTCACCTGGGACAGCAAACTCGGTTTCCTTCGCTGGAACTTTCCACGCTGGGAGGTACGGGTGCGGCAGGTCATTCTCATACGTTGGCCTTTAACCGAGAAGGTATTCCGTTGCCGGCCGAAAACAGTTGTCGCCGATTGTTTCAACGTTTGTTTGCCGAACCTGCGTCGCGTTCGCTGACAAAACAACGCCAAGAATTCGACCAGCGAAGTAGCATTCTGGACGCCATACAGTCTCAAGCAGCCAGTCTGAACAAACGCTTGGGTACTACCGACAAACGGAAGCTGGACGAATACTTGACGTCGGTTCGCGAAGTGGAACGACGCTTGGAACGAGCGGAAGCGTGGATGAACGTCAAGCGTCCCAAAATTGACGACGATTCGCTTCGCCTAGATGCCGACCCGGCAACGTTGGGTGATAGTCATACGTACTTTGAAACCATGTTCGAACTGATTCGCTTGGCGTTTCAAACCGATAGCAGTCGAGTTTGCACGTTCCAACTTTCTCGAGAAGCGCATGGCGGTTTCCTGGACGAATTGGGCCTGTCTGCAGACCACCACGAACTTTCTCATCATGGCGGCGATGCAACGATGTTGGCCGAATTGCAGCGAGTGGACGAATTTTACTTGCGTCAGTTTCAATTTTTTCTCAATAGACTTTCCACTCGGGATGAAACAGATGATTCGCTAATGGACCGTACGCTGATCGTCTATGGCAGCGGGATGAACAACGGCTACGGCGGCGGTCATTCACCGAAAAATTTGCCATTGCTGTTGGCAGGTGGCCGTTCGCTGGGAGTGACACACAATCGTCACTTGGCGTATGATGATGGTGTGCCCATGTGCAATCTGTTCCAGACCATTCAAGAAGCGGCGGGCCTGCAAGCGGATCACTTCCAGGATGCCAGTGGAACGTTGCGAGGCTTTGCGTGATGACTCGAGGTGTCGATGCAACGAATTCGAATACGCGACCGACAACGACTGGCCTTGCCGGAAATCTTAGAGGCGCGTGTCAATTTGGCCGCCACGTTCGCCATCTTGCCTCACGATGTTTCGTTTGCAGGTCGAGGCGGCTTGGCTGAAACTCGTTCCGCCATTGTCGTCGACTTCGATCAGGACGGTGATTTGGACATCTTGGCGAGTTCTCGGCGAACCAAGCAGATTGTGTGGGTCGAAAATCTAGATGGGCGGGGTTCGTTTAGCGACGAACAAGTGTTGGCCGAAACGCTGGAACCAGTAACGCGTATCCAAACGATCGATTTGGATGCCGATGGTGATCTGGATATTGTGTATCAGTCATTCTTTGGTACGTCGCTGACGTGGCTACAGCAACAATCAGGGCGATTGCTTGAGTCACGCACCTTGATTTCGTCCGATTCGGCCATTTCCGACTTTCAGCTGGGCGATCTGGATGGTGACCATGATATCGATATCGTGACAGCGGAATCAGACGCTGACCGTATCGCTTGGTTCGCTCAACAGAATGGGCCCGAAGATTTTTCGGACCGCAAAAATATTTCAACGTCAGCTGACAGCGTGCGATCGTTAGCTTTGGCGGATATTGATGGCGACGGTGATCTGGATGTTTTGTCAGCATCGGCGTTGGATGATTCGGTGCAATGGTTTGAAAACGCGGACGGCCAAGGACAGTTTGCGGAAGCGAAATTGATCAATGTGCCTCAGCGCGCTAATTCGCGAGTCAGTTTTGTTACGACCGCCGACCTCGATGGTGATGGAGACGCGGATGTGATGACGACATCGTATTTACTGGGCCGAGTAGTTTGGTACGAAAACTTAGGCAATCGCGAATTTCATTCCGGCCGAATGTTGATGGACGGTATTTCGCGTCTGAACTTTGACGTGGCGGCCATCG
>JAGQOZ010000616.1 GCA_020426955.1 Planctomycetales bacterium | reverse complement strand
ACGCGTATTTCTTGGTGAAGGCGTTAGAACAAGCGGGCGAAATGGCCGATGCGACGATGGTCTTGCGGCAAGCTCGAACGATGCACACCGATTCGATCTGGCTGAATGGCCGCGTCCTGGCAAATGACAGGCGGCAACCAGCATCACGGCAGCATTTACCTTCTACATCACGTTCGGCACCAAATGAAGACGCGGTGAGCATGTTGTTTCAAGCTCGCGCCGACATGCGATCCAAAGAGTACGAACAATCGCTGGAGAGATTTCGTTGGATCTTTCGCTCGGGCTTGCCGGATGCGTCACTGCCTGACCGAGCCATCGCGAGCTCGATTGTGTTCTGGCACGAATTGGCTCGAGTCTACGCTCCAGCCGCAGCCGAATTGAATGCAACGTGCGCATCAATGCGTTCGTATACATTCGATCAATCACAATCGTCGGTCCAGCGGCGTCGCGCGTTTCAAGCGTACGTTGCGGCAACTTCGGCATCGGATCAAGCAGCGACGACGCTTTTCATGGAGCTTGTCGAAGCGTCAGATCCGTTGTCTCGGGACGTGGTTTCGCTGGTGCAGCCTCAATTGACGCCAGAACAGTTCGCTCAGTTTGAACAGCGTTTTCCAAATGGCGATCGAGCTTTTCCTCGGGTCACTTCGGTTCGAACCACGGAAGCAATGGGCGACGAACGACAGCAATTTGTCACTCTGTTAACGCTAATTGCCATGCAGCATCGAATCGGTAATTCGTCAGAAGCGCACGCCATTGCTGCGGACGCGAAACGAATCTGGAGCAATGCAAATGCGAATGCGGAAATCGACGCCGCTTTGCGAGGCGAAATCCCGAAATCGAATCAATGAACCTGCGTTTTATTGCTAGGCAACCAATTCCAAACCGTTAGCGCGATCGATCCGGCCGAAAAGAAGGCATAGCCAACTGCCCAAGGCAACGATCCGGACTCTATCTTGGCGTAGTAAGAAAGGCCAGCTCCCAATAGCGCCAAAACGATTCCTAGTCCCAGAACAGTAACCGAATTTCTTCGAAAAAGCGCCGTGCCGACAAATCCCACCAAAGTCATGACGGCCACGGCGAATAGGATAATCGTACTAACGTTCATGATCTCTAGCCTCTGTCAAATGAATGCTGCGCCGTTGACTGGCGCCGTATGGATCTAGAGCCCAGAGTCGAGTTGCCATTACGTTGTTGAACGAGAATTCGGGCGAAATCATGTCTAGAACGGGGCTTCGCCTACGCTTTTAGGCCCGCTTGATCGGCACGTTTGCAGCGCATCTTCTTAGCCCACGTAAGTTCCCACGTCGAACGCGTAGACCAGGTCGGATGTAGAGAATTCCTGGTCTCCGTCCCAATCTCCTTCTGGCCATCCGGCATTGTCAGGAATCTCGTCTTCAAACCGGCCGGCCGTGAAAATCAAGACTAAGTCGGCGGAACTAAACACGCCGTCCAAATTGGCGTCGCCAGGAAGATAGGGTGCCTTGCCAGGTGTGCCGTTTTCCACGGCACTCGGTCGCCAATCTGCTGCAGTGTAAGCGTTACGCTCCATCGGGTTCCGCAACGTTAACGATGCTCCTCGTTCGTCCGTCTGAGGATACCATTCGTCGTCATAGTTGATGGACTGTAAAGTGGTCGTGAAACCTCGGAGCCGAATTGACTCGCCATCGTTGCTCAATCGCCCTTCGTATTGACCCGCGATGACGATTGCGGGATCGGAATAGACTCGGCGAAAGATATCAACATCATTTACCAAGACGATTCGTTGCCCCGCACCAATGACACTGGACGGAGTTTCTTCAAACGCAAACTCGATACCTCCTTCAATCCCCATTCCGGCAAGGTCTACGGCGAAGTCACTGAAATTGGTTATCTCGATAAATTCCGACCGGCCATACGCAATTGGCGCGTAGTGCACTTCGGTAATGCGAATCATGGCTTGTTGCAATCCAATTTGTACCACCGTATTCCCGAATGTTGGAACGGCTTGGACCGAAGTCTGATCCGCGACACTGGTTCGCCAGCCTCCTGGCGGATCGATCGAGATATCGATTGGAACGCCAACCGGTGCAACGAACACATATCGGTACCAAGTCGGTTGCCCGATGCGATTGCCAATCGGTTGGACAAGACCTTCGCGGCCTGAAACGGAAAACGGAGGCACGTGAACCAGCAATTCGCCGTCCTTTTGTCCGTTGCGATTTTCATCATGGTAGAATTCGACAGTGATAATGGACTGCTCTTCGCTGGGACAATGAACACAGTCCAGCGAAACGGGACCAAGTCCACCACCGCCTACTCGAGCACCATCGATCTGCAGCGTTTCTCGAACAATCTTTTCGCTCAGCCCTGGAACAAGAAACTGGGGCCAGTGAATTTCGTTGAGCGTTGGTAGATCCTGGAATTCGGCCCAATACAATAGTCGGCTGGACGAATAGTATTGGAATAGACCAAAAGTCGTCACAGAAGGTAAACCAAAGTCCAACGCGACGGTTGACGCTCGTAGCTGGACCCCAGCAATTTCAAATGCGGGCGAAAGAACCGTCAAATCACCAGTCGCACCGTCATATCGAACCGTGACATCGGAAGCATCCGCTGTTGCAAACGGCTGTAGCTGGCTGGTCGCGTCGGCGCCGGAATGAATCGAATAGCCTTCCGCGAACCACACCAGGTCAATCGTGTCGAATCGTCCGCTCAGATCCCAATCGCCATCCTCCCATTTTGCCGGCATGTCCGAATTGAGTTTTCCGGATTTCCACGCTTGCATGATGTCCGATTCGTCGACGTATCCATCCATGTTGATGTCCATTGGATGGAGCGAGACATCGCGCAGCGATTCAATCAATCGGATTCCAAAATCAACTCGCAGTTCGTCATCCGTGAAATGAACGTTCAGGACATCGGGAAACGTCATTTCCCAGCGGTCGGATGCATCCAAGGTGGCAATGTAGGGCCCAGCCGGCACGTCCGGAAAACGGAATTGCTGGTTGTCTGTCACTTGACGAAACGTTGCGGCCGATTCGGTGCTTTGCAGCGTCACTTCCCAACCCGTCAAATTCGGTTCATCTTCGGCACGAACGCCGTCTCCGTTCAAATCGTGAAACACGGAACCGCTAACAGCCGTCAAAACGCATCGCTCGTGCAATGGCTCGAATATTAGCTGCCTTCGATTCGCAGTTCGCATCAACGAACGGCGTTTCCGGCGAATTCTCGGCAAACATAGTTCCAGACTCACTTTGATCACTCCCACATCTACGCCGCGCACGTGCCGAGAATCCCAATGTCCGAGGACTTGCACCGTCACATGGCTCTATCGCCTAGCCTGTATTCGCCGGACGCATGTGACAAGACAATACATAGATTTTTGCTGCCAGAATAAATCGAACGTGTCTTTCGATTCTCATCTATTCTGTCGCCGTTGTCATTTCTCCGATAGCGCAGCGTCAAGGTCTGCCAGGGT
>JAGQOZ010000615.1 GCA_020426955.1 Planctomycetales bacterium | reverse complement strand
TACCAAGGTGAAAACCGCGACTATGATCAATTGTTCCCCGTCTTTGAAGCGGTCACGCAGAGCTTGGTGAAAAGTTTGGGCGAACCTCCTTTGGCCAGTTAGACTTGGCGACGCTTGAATACATTCTCCGTCGCTAGCTGAGTCTCGCAATCTTCATTTACCATCGAAGGACATTCTTAATGCCGAATTTAGGTGACGATCCGTCGTATTTAAGCGCAAACGAGATTGCGACTCGGCTTGGACTGTTAGATTTAACACACGAAGACCGGTTGGAACTAGTCAATGCGTGGGCCATCGTCGCGCCGCATTGCGATGTGTTTGTGGGAGAAATGTATCGCCATTTTTCGGCAACGCACGCGATTTCAAGTCTGTTCGAAAACCCCGAGCGAATTAGGCGTTTGAAGCAAGAGCAATACGAATACCTCCAACAGTTGTACTGCGGTCGTATCGATCAGGAATACGTTCAACGACGGGCCATCGTAGGTCGAATACACCATCGACTGCAGGTTTCGCCGCAGTGGTATCTGGCCGCTTGTGCATGGATGTTTGCACGTCAAGTCGATATTTTGCTTGAAAATTCGCCCCATGGTCAATCGGCCGGGCGTTGGATCACGACCTTGCTAAAGTCGATGTTCTTTGACGCGGGACTTGTACTGGAGTCCTACGGGCGTACGGAAGAGTCATTGTTTTTCGAACGGACCCGCACTGCCCATGTCGATTCGTCCTCATCTCGCCTCGTGCAGGACGAAGGCTCTAGCCAGTCGGGTTCGCCGCTCTCAATTCGACGTCCGTTGACTCGTTTGAATCTGTCCAACGAAAGTCACGTCGAACGCATGGATTTTATCGGCCTTGATTCGAAGGACCAGCAAGTACTTCGACAACAAACGCCTCAATTAGATGCAGTCCTAACGCGGCTCTTGGATGTATTTTACGATTCTCTGGAGCAGGTGCCTAAGCTCTCGGAAATGGTCACGCATAAACGAGGAATTGGACTGCATCAACGACTTTCACAATATTGGCGCAACTTGTTTCAGGCTGAAACTGACGGCAAATATGCAGCGGAGCGAATGCGTATTGGTGTGATTCACGAAGAAATTGGACTGGAGCCTCATTGGTACTTAGTGGGTTTGGGGCGGCAAACAGCTGACATCGTTCAGGCTTTGTCGAGAGACGGACAGTTGTGGCCCGGGGTCACCTCGCTTGTGCGAGCTGTCGTGTTTGATGTGACGTTTGTATTGGATGCCTTCATGGAGGCACGCGCTCAGTCCTTGGTGCATGCAGAAGGAATTGCGGGTCGAGTCATGTCGGGACTAAATTCCGCCGTGGCAGTGTTTGACAGAAATCAGCGGATTCAATTTGCCAACGAACGTTTTGTTGATTTGGTTGGCATTGAACCGGCGTTGCTTTACCTAATGTCTGTGGCAGACGCTGTGGAAGAACCGGAGATGACAGCCCTCATACAACGGGCCAGTACCGAACGAGAAAGCAAAATCATTGAATGGAAGTCGTCACACTGGCTCGTTTCGGTCATGGCGATGGGCCACAAAGAGGAACAGAGGAGGCCAGAGACGGTCTTAATATTGGATGATGTCACTCCATTGTTGAGATTCAGTTCTGATTCGCAACGCGACTCGGAACGCTGGAACGTCTTGTTCCAGGAGTTGCCCATTATGGCGTGGGAAATGGAAATCCAAAGCCAAAGGATCGTCCTACTTTCTCGACCTACGTCTGAACTGCTGGGAGTACAAGACACAGAGATTTTGGGACGAGATGGCTTCTGGATAGACGCCATTTTCCCGGAAGATCGAGACCGTTTTCACGCGGCTTGCCGAGCGGCTTTGCAACGACCTAGAGTCGAATGCGAATATCGCATGCGTCGAGCGGACGGGCAGCAGCTCTGGCTTAGAACGGTTTTGTCAACATCTGGTTGTAGCCCGGGGGCGGTCAACGGCATCACCACCGATGTGACTCAGCTGCGCCTGGCTGATCAGCTACGTTTGGCTGCCATCGGGAAAATTGCTGGCGAGATGGCGCACCGACTCAACAATTCGTTGACTTCAATTTTGAATTGCATTGAACTTTACCCGCTGAACGTTACCGACAACGACGACGATCAACTGATTTCCATCGCTCGGCAGTCGGCAGAACATGCTGCACGAATTGTGAAGCAGTTGCAAATTTTTTCGGGCGGACAACTCTTACGCCCTCGCCGCACAGTCTTAAATGGTTTTCTACAAAGTTATGCGACAATCGCACACCGAATTTTAGGAGAGAGTGTGCAGGTAACTTGGCAGTTTCAAAATGATGTGTGGAATTGTCGAGTGGACGAGGAAGGGCTCCGAGATGTCTTAGGCAATCTGTTGGCGAACGCTAGGACTGCGATGCCACTGGGCGGACAGTGTACCATTCAGACTCGGAATCTTTCGGCCAATGACTGTGAATTCGACGATCCAGGTTTCAATCGGGAATGGATCGAATTAACCGTTCGTGACTCTGGAATCGGTATGCCTGAAGACATACGTCGTCGAGCGGTGGAGCCATTTTTTTCCAACGACGCACCTGCTGAACGCAACGGGTTGGGACTCAGTATGGCCCACGGATTTATGCTGCAGAGCGGCGGACATATGCTGATTCAAAGTCAGCTAAACCACGGTACGACCGTAGCGCTACGATTTCCTCGCTTTATCGAACCGAATCAACATCATTCATCTTCCGGCGCTGATGAATCAAAAGCGGTCGTGTTGGTTGTTGACGACGATCCAATGGTGTTGGCGTCCACTTCCTTATTGGTAGAACGCAGTGGATACTCTGTGCTCGTTGCAGAAAGTGCCGACGAGGCGATGGGAATCGTACAAGCTCGGCGAGTTGACATACTGTTGTCAGATATCGTGTTATCCGGAGGAGGCGATGGTCGTATTTTAGCACGGCAGATTCAAGACCAATTTCCTGAACTACGCATTGTACTCATGACCGGCTACGCCGATTCCGTGGCGAAATCAAGCATTCCAGAAGCGTGGCAAGTTCTATCTAAGCCGTTTTCATTGCACGTACTGCAATCGGCGTTGCAACGTGCTATCAAAGCCGGATTGTAACTCGACGAGAAAGCAACCTTAGCCGGAAGATGAGTATTTGTCGACCAAACCGAATCACATTGGAAGCCACACGCGACAAAGGAAACCACATCGACTAACATTGAGTAGTGCTATTGTTCTTCTTAAGCTGGGTTTGCTTAGCCGTTGAGGTTTTCATGTTACAAAGTCGCCGCGATTGGCAGATGATTGGAATTGGGTTTTGGTGGCTTTCGCTGTTCGTAGGTCAAGCCTTGGTACACGCGGATGACTCTGCCCATGCAGAAGAAGCCGTGCGGGGTCGTTTGCGCAGTTCGCTGGAGTTTTTGGCTTCGGACGAATTGAAGGGCCGAGCGACCGGGTCGGCGGAAATGGACGTGGCGGCCGAA
>JAGQOZ010000614.1 GCA_020426955.1 Planctomycetales bacterium | reverse complement strand
GCAAACATCCAGTCGTGGCTCGTTGTGAGCACGGAAACGTTATCGGAAATCTACGTTGCTGACCGTACCTTGGCGAGAGCGTTTCTTGGTTGCCAGCCGAATTACGATTCCGCACAACACGAATGTGTGGATTGCCGAATGCGGTTCCGGGACGGAATTGGCAGCAATTCGTGGTCCCGCTTCATATCCCCCCTCTTGAAAAACGAACACCAAGTCACGCGTGTCAAAATCAAAGTCACCGTTCCAGTCGCCGGACTCCCACGTGGAATTCCCTGGCACGCTATCTTCATATTCGCTGGCTTGAAAGACAGTAATCAGATCCGACGTGTTGAATTCGCCGTCCAAATTCGAATCGCCAAAATAGGTTTGCAGGATGTTCACGATCAGATAGGTTCGATCATTGCTGTCTACCTTGTTGTCCTGATCGAGATCGAACCATTCGGCCGGATTGGGTTCGAGTATCGCTACGGTTAGCGCATCGATTGATGGCGTTGGGTTTAGAAAATCCAGCAGCACGTTGTCTGTTTCGCTCAGCCGAACCGTTGTTTCGAAAGGAATCAAACTTGGCGAATACATACGAATGCGAT
This sequence comes from Planctomycetales bacterium, assembly GCA_020426955.1. Taxonomy (GTDB): domain Bacteria; phylum Planctomycetota; class Planctomycetia; order Pirellulales; family Pirellulaceae; genus JAGQOZ01. Next base: position 2,877 of record JAGQOZ010000614.1, on the reverse strand, counting down.
AATCGTCCTCAGTTAAATGGCCGACATCCAGCGAATAGCCGCCGCTCGCAAAACCTTCTGTCGTAGCGACTGTGCGACCGTTGGAATCCAGTACGTCCACTTGAAATTCCGAGATGCCTTCGCCCGGCGAATAAAACGCATTTTCATCAACATCTCGAAACGCGACGCCGGTCAGAAACGGTCCGTCTGCAAAATCGGTGGCAAAATGCTGAGTGATCACGTGTGGGCCAACGTCATTGGTGGTGTCGCTATCAAATACGCTGGCCACGCCGATTTCGCGATATTCAGGACTGATCAAGCTTTGCCTATGGCCCGGCGGCTGTTGGATTCCCGTTGGCGTGAATCCCCAGTCAATCACAAACGCCGCATGGCCATACTCCGCCGACGTTGAATACGCGAACAGGTTTTCTGCCACCGTGCCACCTCGCGTAAAATCATAGCCAAACTGTTGGATGCGTTCTAAGATGTTCCACCTGTCCAACGTGTGTGACTGCTGGTCGCGTTCGATTACCAGATGAGAATAATAGGTGGCAGAATCGTGAAGTTGAGTGCTCCACGCCAACGGCGGAGCAGGTTGCAGGGCTTGGAACTGAGCTTGCAAGACAGCCGAATTGACGCCAAAAAAATCAAGTGCCGACATGACTTCTGGTTGACTTGTCAATCGATCCAATTCGCCCTGAGGGTCGGTTCGAAACCGGTTGATTAGCTGTAGCCACAATTGTTCTTCGTTTGAAGGCGAAGCTGCCACGCAAATGGAAACAAAGCTGCAAAACCACACAACAGAACAAAGTCGAAGGAAGAAGAATTGGTGCATTATGTTGAATCGACAAGAAAAAGGTGCCAGGGATCTAATCTGCCGCTTGTAACGCAACGCCTTCTGCTGATGATAGTAAAACACATGCCAAAAGGGAAACTGATATTGCACAGAAGGAGACAACGTGGCCAAGAATCTACGGTGGCTGGCGGTAGTGGCGGGCGCAGCGAGCGGAATTGTGGGAGCACTGCTGGTCATACGCAGTTGGGGCGAACCGCTGCCGCCCATCGTGCACGAACCGACTCTGGAAGCCCAACGCAAATTGTGGGAAGCGTTGGCGGTTCAGGATTATCGAATTCGCATCCAAGTAGACGGTGCTAACCCTGGAGTCTATGAAGTGGAGGTGCAAGATGGACAACCAGTCTCGTCGACCTTCCGAGACAAACCGCTGACCAATTCTCGAACCATGGGGACGTGGACCGTTCCCGGGATGTTTCGCACCATTGAATTGGATCTGTACCATCGCAGCCAAGCCGATCGAGATCCCCGGCGGTTGGCGATTCGCGCGTCGTTTGATCCCGACTGGCACTATCCCGATCGTATGGTGCGAACCGATCTGGACACCAACCAAGGCGCCAATTGGAAAGTCCTGCAGTTTGAACGTTTGCCGACAAACGCCGGCACGGACCGAACCGAAGCACGCGAACTCATGCAATAGGACTCCGTTTTCCGCATGTATCCGGCGGGACTTGTCTTTGCCTTGCGGCAGTACCTTACCGCCGAACTCAATTCGTGTTACCATTCTGGGCAATCATCTTGGTACCAACTTCAAAATGCGGGCCGATTCAAACGGACGGCAATCCGTGCTGTTGTTTTGCATTGGCTTTCGGTATTTCGCAAGAATCCTCAGGACTGTGACGCATGTTTTCCGGTTTGGTTGAAGAATTGGCGGTCGTCAGCGATGTGACGGACATTTCGCCCGGGCGTCGCCTGACCATCAAGTCCACCATTGCCGCGACAGATGCCCAGATCGGCGACAGTATTTGTGTTAACGGTTGCTGTTTGACCGTGGTGGAAATCAATGAACAAGGACTGGCGTTTGATGCTGGCCCTGAAACACTCAAGCGAACGAATCTAGGCGACTTCCAAATAGGCACCCATGTGAATTTGGAACGTTCCTTGGCGCTGGGTGATCGGTTAGGCGGGCATCTGGTGACGGGCCACGTGGATGATCTGGGCGTGTTGGATCAACGAGAAGATCAGAACGAATGGTCCACATTTTGGTTCAAGGTGTCAGCCAACGTGGCTCGGCAAATGGCCAGCAAAGGTTCCGTCGCCGTAGATGGAGTCAGTTTGACGTTGGTGGATGTGGAACAAGATCGGTTTAGTGTGGCGCTGATTCCGCATACGTTGTCGGTCACCACCTTGGGACAAAAAAAGGTGGGTGACACAGTGAACATTGAAACCGATTTGCTGGCCAAGTACGTACAGCGGCAGTTGGAATTTCGTTCGGAGACGGCGTAATCGCATATGGATAGTTCTCGGCAAACTCTTTCGTTCCTGAAACGCCGCTTCGCAGAAATTGGTATCCAGCCCAATGCCAAGCACGGTCAGAACTTCTTAATCGATCTAAATGTGTTGGACTTTATTGTTCGTTCGGCCGATGTTGGACCGGGCGACTTTGTGTTGGAAATCGGTACAGGTACGGCATCGCTGACCGCTCGGTTGGCTCAACGAGCGACACGGGTGTTGAGTGTCGAAATTGACGAAACCTTGTCACAACTGGCCAGCGAAGAATTGGTGGCGTTTGATAACGTGCAATTGCTGCAGCAAGACGTTTTGCGTAACAAGAATAATTTCCACGCGAATGTGCTGGAAGCGATCGACCAGAACGTGCAGCAACCTGGCGTGGAACAATTCAAGCTGGTGGCTAATTTGCCGTATAACGTGGCCACGCCCATTGTCAGCAATCTGTTTCTGACGGAGCATGTTCCGGTGTCGATGACGGTCATGATTCAGAAGGAACTGGCAGATCGCATTGTTGCCCAGCCTTCTACCAAGGACTATGGCAGCCTGAGTGTCTGGGTGCAAAGCCAAGCGATACCGTTGGTGCTGCGAGAATT
>JAGQOZ010000613.1 GCA_020426955.1 Planctomycetales bacterium | reverse complement strand
GTCCTTGGAAGACGCCATCAAAATGGCCATGGACAACACCAAGGTGATTCGCACCATCAACCAAGTGCGGCAGTTCCGCCAAGTGGGACAAGGTGCTGCGTCGCCGCCCGAATCAATCACCATCAACAGTGACTTTGCGCCCACAGTGTACGATCCAGCCATCCAAGAAGCAGGTCCCAACGGCGTGGAAACTGCGTTGGCCGCCTTCGACGCTCAGTTCAGCACCAACTTGTTTTGGGAACGAACCGATCGACCTCAAAACGTGGAAAATAGCCGAACCGCCGAACAAATTTTCGCTCGAAACCTACAACGTAACAACGCCAGCTTCGAAGCGGAACTCACCAAACGAGCGGCCAACGGTACGCAATTCTCAACACGGTCCATTTCAACCTACGATGCGTCGAATCGACCGCTACGAGTGGTTGCCAGTGAATACTTTACCTCCATGGAAGCCGAAGTTCGGCACCCGTTGTTGCGAGGCGGCGGAACGCAAGTCAATCGTATTCCGCTGTTGTTAGCTCGCACGCAAATGGATATCTCCATCGCCGACTTTGAAGGCAATATTCGTAATCTGCTCACGGAAGTGGAAAAGTCATATTGGGATTTGTACTACTTCTACCGCAACTTGGACGCATCCAAAGAAGGGTTGAAGTCAGCACACGGAACGTGGCAACGTATCAATTCTCTGTACAAGAGCGGTAACCAAGGCGGTGAAGCGGAAGCCGAAGCACAAGCTCGAGGTCAATATCATTTCTTCAAAGGACGAGTGCTGGAAGCGAAACGAGACTTGTTGAAGGCAGAACGCCAACTGCGATATCTGATTGGAATTGAAGCCACCGACAATCGGATTATTCGACCTAGCGACGAACCGACCTTCGCGCGAGTGGAATTCGAATGGTTCGACATTCTGCCGGAAGCGTTGAGCCGTAGCTATGAAATTCGACGTCAGAAATGGCGAGTGAAACAGCGAGAACAGGAACTGATTTTGGATCGCAACAACCTGTTGCCTCAGCTGGACGCGGTTGCCTTGTACCGATGGTTGGGCTTGGGTGACGACCTGATTGACGATCAACGCAACGGAGCAAACTTCCCGAACTTTGGTTCCACTGCTTTTGACGAGCTGACGGAAGGAAACTTCCAGGAGTGGCGAGTTGCCTTTGAATTCAATATGCCGTTGGGATTCCGCCGAGAATTGTCCGCCGTGCGAGAAGGACAGCTACAGTTGGCTCGCGATAAAGCCAAGCTAGAAGAGCTGGAATTGGAGATTTCCCATGCTTTGACGGACGCCATTCAGAATTTGGATGCCTACTATGAAGTGGCCAAGACTGCGGCTAACCAATTGAAGGCAGCCAAGGATCAGTATGAAACGTTGCGAGTCAAACAGGACAAAGGAACTGTGCCGTTGGACCTGTTGTTAGAGGCTCAGCGACAAGCGGCCGATGCGGAACGAGCGTTCGTGCAATCGCTGGCTCAGTACAACATGGCGATTGTGGAAGTGCATTACCGCAAGGGTTCGTTACTGGAATACAACAACGTGACGTTGGCGGAAGGACCTTGGCCGCAGAAAGCGTATTGGGACGCCGAAATTCGAGCTCGCCGACGTGACGCCAGCTACTACTTCAACTACGGTTTCAGCCGACCGGACGCCATCAGCCGAGGTGAACAGCCACAAGCTGGTGCGGAAACGATCTATGGCGAATCCGCGTTGTCCACAATCGGAGCCGGCAATCCAACTCCGGCCGCAGGCACCATCATCGAAACGCCGATGGGCGAAGCAGAATTGTTGCCGACGCCGACTGATCGACCGGTACCTAGTATCATGGTGCCGACCGATGTGAAGGGCGTGCCGAAGTCGAATCCACTTCGCAACGGACAAGGCCGTTCGGCATTACGTCCGGGCCGCACCTCGAAGGTTTCGCGTGGTTCGAATGTTCAGCAGGCCAGTTTCGAAACGACCGAAACGCAAGGCAAGTTTGCGTGGTAAGAACTCGCCAGCCTAGTTTGTAGTCCCGCCTTGTGGCGGAAAAGACGATGAAGCTCAAGGTAAAATCGTTTGTGAAATACCTTCCAGCAGCTTGGGAACGTCCAGCGGCTTTTCGTAGATACGCGTTTCGTTTAGATCGGAAAGTTCTTCTCGATAGCCGGTCAAGATAAAGACGGGTGTGCCCGGCTTCACGCGGCGAATTTCCTGCAGCACTTGTCGACCGTCTTCGTTGCCCAAGCGAAAATCGACTAACGCCAAGTGATAGTCACTGGACGACAACAAGCTTTTGGCTTGTGTTGCTGAATGGGCATAGCAAACTCGATACTCTTGGTCTCGCAAAATCTGCCACAAGTTGTCGCAGAATTCGCGATCATCGTCCACCAACAAAATGCACGGCTGCGCGATCGCTCGTCGAATCATTTCGTGCAGTTCGCCAAATTCGACGGGCTTGCGAACAACTTGCCATGTGCCAGCGTCTTGGGCGGCGGTAACGGTGTTGGCTTCGATAAATGCCGATACCAAAATCCCGACGATGTCCGGCTGCTGCGATTTCAGCTGGCGAAACACGTGGACACCGTCCATGTCTGGCATTTTGAAATCCAGCAGCGCCACGTCAAATCGACGTTCTGCTGCTAACGCCAATGCCTGTCGCCCGTCATGAGCCACCGCCACTTGGTAACCCAAGTCGGTCAGAATATCCTGCAGATTAGCGCAGATGTCGATATCGTCGTCGACAACTAGAATCGAACCTAGCTGGTCGGTCATGGGATTCGAAGTATCCTCTCGTGCCATTCTTAGAGCCGGTGCGAACTAAGGTCCAGACCTACATTATACCGTGAATGGATGCTCCCTGGAATCAGTCCGAATTCGCCTCTGGCAGCGACACCGTGAACGTGCTTCCTTGTCCCAGTTCGCTGACCACGTCCAACTGTCCCGAGTTTTTTTCGACAATGGATTTGGTAATGGCAAGGCCCAACCCGATGCCTCGTGCTTTGGTAGAAAACAACGGCTCCATGATCCGCGCTAACGTTTCTTTTGCCATGCCTTCGCCCTGATCAATCACGTCCACATGGACCAACGACGCTTGGTGGCGGATGCAAATAGTAATCTGATCATCTTCGGCAGACGCTTCCTTGGCGTTTTGAATCAGATTCCGAAAGGCAATCACCATCTGATCGGGATCGACCATCACAAATAGGTCTTGGTGCGGCGCGAAGTGAAGTTCGACCGGTGGCGTAACCGTGGCGGCGGCGTTGGCAATACACTGGCGAATATTGACGCGTTGCTGTTTGGGGCCAGGCAGTTTGGCAAATTCGGACAGAGTCGAAATCACATTGTTGGCTAATGTGACTTGGCGATTGATGCGATCCAGGTGTTCGTATCGCTTTTCTTCACTCAGCGAACTGGCGTTCAGCAAGAAGTAGACAGACGTCTTTACGGCATTTAACGGGTTCCGAATTTCATGAGCAATCCCACCGGCAACTCGGCCAATGGTCGCC
>JAGQOZ010000612.1 GCA_020426955.1 Planctomycetales bacterium | reverse complement strand
TTGGACCTCGCAAAATGCCGTTCCCCGACACCGTCGAACCAAGGTCGCCAACATGCAATAGTCCATCCAAGATAGGCAGAACGTTGATTTGATCACTCAAGTGCAATGCGCCAAAGAATCCGGTACCCGACGAATTCTCCAAGTAGATCGGTTCGGTGATGGAACCTTCGTATCTCATCACCACCGACGCATTTTGACCAATATGCGTACCACCGACCTTTGAGCCAAACAGTTGGTTCGCGTCTCGATTTTCTCCGCTAGGTGTGATTGGATCGGCAATCACAATTCCTTGCTCAATGTAGAATTCGCCGTCGTAGCTTCCCAGCGAATGGAGGGTCATCGTTTCGTTGGACAACTTTCTCAGCGCGGGCGCATTCAATTCGCCGGTGACGTCGATTTGTCCAGAACGAGCGACAATTTCATTTGGCGTTGTCAGCGAACCATTCGAAGCGACTCGCAAGCCACCCTTTCGCTCCAAATACAACTGGTGCAAATTCACGTCCGCATCAATTTGCAACGTTCCTTGCTCCAGCGAAGTCAGCCCACCAAAAGTTCCATCCTGGCCCAGTTTTACCACAGTGTTGGCAGGCTGTTGCGGATCGTTCGACAACTGCAACCAATTGCTGGCCACGGTAGGAACGTGAGGAAGCGATGCGTTGACATTAATATGGCCATAGTCCGCCACACTCAGCGGTTCTGCCGTTGTCACGTTCACGTCCAACACGGCTTGCCAACCCGTCACCACAGTTCCTCGGTCCGCAGCCCCCAAACCGTTGGCATGTCTCAGCCGAGTTGGCCCGTGGATATAGGTGGCGCCGGTGTAGTCACTATCGCCCTGCAATTGGACGTCATCGCCGTCTTGGGGAAGTATGGTCAGTGTTCCGGGGCCTTGAATGGGGCCAGCAAACGAACCTTTCCGCAGCAACAAGTTCGTGTCCTCATCCATTTGGATTGGACTGGCATTCAAACCATCGACTCGAATACCGGACGCGTAACCTTGGCTGTAGCCAACATGAATGGGCTGGTCATATTCAATTCCTGCCGGAATCTCGAATTCGCCCTGAATCAAATGCACACTTCGATCCAGAATGGTCTCTAAGCGAAGCTTGCCTTCGTTCTTGACCATAATGGGCGAATCACCCACACCAAACCCAGCTGGATTTCGGAGGATCAATTGCGTCCGTTCACTGACGATGGTGTCCCCCGTATATCCGTTGGGCAATTCAATGAACTGCTCAGATGATTGCCGGGCAAAGGTCGTGTTACCAATATGATTCAAAGCTCCAGGCCGAATGTTGCTAACCACCACGTCGCCAGTTCCAGTTGTCCCACCAGTAAATGTCCCCGTGCTAATCGTCGTAACACCACTAAGCAGTTGGATGGGATGCGGAATGACTTGCAGTTCATCAAACGTTTGAATGCTACCACCTTGGCTCAGAATAGTGCCCGCATAGTCGATTGATTCGGCATTGGCAAAATAAAGATGTCCGCCGTCCAGTTCAAACGGTTCCGCCGTGGGGACATACAGAAATACGGTCGCGCCTTCTCGGATCACCGTGCCCGTATCTGTGGAACCAAAGATCCGAGGTTCGTACATGTTCACGTTACCATCTTCAATAAACGTGGCTCCCGTGTATGTATTGTTCTTCAGATACGGCGCTGCATTGTTCGCAGAATATAGAATCAGATCGCCTTCGCCGGAAATTGAATTCACGGACCAGTTTCGACCGATCGTGCCTGTGCCAACGAGCTCGATTTGATCCACGCTGGTCGTTTTAGGCAGCGAAGCCAAGCCGCCGCCGTTCAAGCGAATGGGAACGGAAATATCAAACAGCGAACCGAAGTAACCGTCTTGGTTGATTGTGATCGAAGGTGTTTGCCCGAGCCCTTGTGCGTGCTTCAAAATCAAAAACGCGTCTGGCTCTATCGAAAGCGGCCCAGAAAACGAATTGGCACCGTCAAAGTCGACCTGGCCTCCAACGGAAAGCCCTCCAACGCCAGATATCTCACCAGTCACCGATAGATACCCAAGTGTGTCCGGAGCGACTAACTGTTGCGGCCCCGTCAACCGACTGTCCGCCGATAGCGAAACCGGAGCGTTCAATTCCGTCCGCACATGATTTCCTTGCAGCATGACTTCTAGCTGTCCACCTGCCAATTGGATCGGATCACTGGTGACATTTTCTACCAATAACAAACGTCCTTCCGGATTGACGGTGACGCGAGCCACTTCGGTTGAAATGCCAAGTGCACCGGCGGTGGCCACTTCCAAAGTGCCGCCATTCACCGTGATTTGACCCGCCCAATTTGGATTCGGTCTGGTCAGCCGCACCGTCCCGGCGCCTTCGGCCAACAGATTTCCCGAAGATGCCGCAAAAGGCTGCTGAAAGACAATTTGACTGCGTAAGACCGTCTGTAGTTGCAGAGTTTCCTGGGCGTTCCATGCAATGATCGGGTTCAGTTCGGCAACCAAACTGGGACTGGTGACATTGATGAGTTCTGACAATGGGTCGTCGAACGTCAGTGTGACGCCACCGACGAGACGAGCGCTGGTGCCCGCATCGAACAACAGGCTGCCAACCGTGACGTCGGTCTCCAGGGTTACTTCCAGCCCTTCACGTTCTGGATTTCCGAACTGGACACTTTGGCCCGCCGCGTTCGGAATGCCGTTAGACCAATTAGATGCTTCGTTCCAGTTACCCGACGGCGGTAGCCAACGAGTTTGCGCCCAGACTCCTGTCGATGTGCAAAAAAATAACAAGCAGGCAAAGACCGCTTTCACATCCAATGCCATAAAATCCCCCTAGAATTAGGAAGCGTTTTCAAACAGAACCATCGAGGTTTATTGACCTCCCCAAACGTTGTGCCTATTGTAACCTTCGATCGCAGAATCGACCAACAGTTTGTTTCTCTTACTCCTGGGTTTCCTTATGCAGCGACGCGTTTCATTTTCTTGGCGTCTGGGTTTTCTTTTCTTGTTGCTCGGGACAAAGCTACCGTCCCTTCACGGTCAGATTTTGACCTGGGACACGCATGAAGTGCTCCCTGGCACGGAACTAATTACGTTAGGTCCCGGTTTAGACTTTTCTTCGTTCAATAGCGAAGCACTCAATCTAAGTTACGGCGATTTCTCCGGGGAAGACGTCGACATTTCGAATTCCAACTTTGCAACGGCCAACGTTCGCTATGCCGACTTTAGCCAAGCGAACGTCGCCGGCGCCAATGTGGCTGGAGCGGACCTTCACCACGCGATTTTGGACGGTGCGAATTTTTCGATGGTGAACTGGACCGGAACGAATTTGTTCAACGCGCAAATCGAAGGGACCGATCTAAGCGGCGCGATTGGACTTACCGCCGCACAGCTGTATTCATCCGCCAACTATCAAGCTCAAGAATTGTCGTCCATTAATCGACTTCGAATGAACCTCAGTGGCAATGCCATGACCGGCTGGAATTTTTCTGGGATCCGCATGGACGGTATCTTCATGCATGA
>JAGQOZ010000611.1 GCA_020426955.1 Planctomycetales bacterium | reverse complement strand
CATGGACTTGGTTGATGGCGTGCCGATTACCGATTTCTGCGATCAGCGTAAGCTGAAGCTGGAAGAACGTGTCGAACTGTTGATAAAGACATGTCGAGCTGTTCAGCACGCTCATCAAAAAGGCATCATCCATCGTGATCTCAAACCATCAAACGTACTTGTGACGTTCCACAATGGTATCGCCCAGCCCAAGGTCATTGACTTTGGTGTTGCCAAGGCAATCGATCCGCACGCCTTCGATCGCACAACGTTGACTCGCACCAGTCAGATCGTGGGCACTCCCCAGTATATGAGCCCCGAGCAGGCGGGGCGATTTGATGTGGATACTCGTACGGATGTGTTTTCGCTCGGGGTCCTGCTGTTCGAATTGCTGACGGGTTCGACACCTCTTGACCAGAAGAAAATGCGCGAGGCGGCGTACGACGAAATCTGCCGGATGATTCGCGAGGACGATCCGCCCAAGCCGAGTTCTCGTTTGTCCAGCCTGGGCGAGGACTCCGGCAAGGTCAGCTCGCTGCGCAGCGTCGATTCGAATCGTTTAGAACGCCTGGTGCGAGGTGATTTGGACTGGATCACGATTAAGTCGATGGAGAAAGACCGTGAGCGTCGCTACGAATCGGTCGACGCGTTGGAGAAGGATCTGCAACGGTTTCTGGATCAGGAACCGGTGTTGGCTGGTCCGCCGAGTCGGCTTTATCGTTTGAGTAAATTCGTTCGCCGAAATCGTAGTTTGACCGTATCGTTGATGATCGCTGTGGCCAGCATCGTGGTGGGGACGACCGTTGCTTTAATGGCGCTGCGGGAAGCGATAGAACAGCGGGAAATCGCGTTGCAGAATGAAGCCAACGGTGCAATGGTTTCTGCCAAGGCGCTGTCTACAAGCCATGCGGTTGGCCAACAAGTTGACGGTTTGGCAGCGGTCGCCAGAGCGAAGGTGATATTCGACGAGCTGGGAGAAAACCGAGTTTTCGAGTTGCGCAATTATGCGATTCGTTGCCTAGCAGCGCCCGATGTTTCGTTCTCCGCTCGCTACGAACATCCTCAAGACTTAGACGAACGAGAATCGTTTGATGCGTCGCTGGACTATTTCTCGTACGTTGACGGTGCGGTTAAGCAGGCGGTTGTCCTGCATTTGCCTACTCAAGAAAAGGCTAGTTTCCCTGTTCAAGCCACTAAAACAACGCTCAGCCCCAACGCAGACTATCTGATCCTTCGGGACCAGCAGCAGACTTATTTTTACTCGCGACCAACGACGGAAGAGATCTTCCGCATCCCAGGCAATCACGGTTGGTGGCAGCCGTTTGGTTTCAACGCGGATGGTTCACGAGTGGGTTTGATCGCACCGGTTGATCCTGCAGCTTTAGAAGGCGATCAGGCCGTCTTCGTCTACACAATGCCTTCCGGAGATGCGCTGGCCGAGATCAATCCTCCGGAATCGGCCACGGGAATCGCCGTCGATGCAAAAGGTCAACGAATTGCCGTGACGTATGGACAACATTCGTCCAACAAGGTCTGCAGCGTGTTTGATATCGTGACGAAGGACGAGCGGTTCGCGCACAAGCGAAATGCCGCTGCGGGCGAAGCGGCCAGTGCTCAGGTTGTGGCGTTTCATCCGTCCGATCCGAATGTGGTTGCGTTCGACGCGTATCGTGACGTGCTAATGCGGGATATGAAGCACCCTTATCGTTTCAGTCGGTTCGAAGGACATCGCGATCAAGTTGCTGGGCTCGAATTCCATCCCAGCGGAAAGTGGCTTTTTACGACTGCTTTCGACAATGTCACCAAAGTTTGGGACACGCAGTCATTGGAACTCATCCTTACGCTTCCTGGTCGGATTCGCAAAGTCAGTCGAGATGGCCATCGCTTCGGATTGCGGACGCAGCCAGATCATGAGGTTTGGAATTTTCATGACTCCGCATTTAGCCACTTGCCGCCGGGTGTGAAAGGAGAAGGAAACGTACTCTGTTCCGCCATTCATCCCCATGGCCGCTTGGCGGTTACCGGCGGTGTTGACGTGATTCGATTCTGGGACTTGACCACTCGGCGGATCGTCAGCGAACGATTTCTCAGCAAACACTTTTCTGGAAACGATGTATTTCGCTTCGTAAAGTTCAGCGAAAGCGGCGATGTACTCTGGCTTGGCGGACAGCGATCCTTGCTGTGGAAGTTTTCCATTCAACAAGAGAGTGCGGACGACAAACTGTCGTTCAGAATTGGCAATCCAACTCAAGTGATTCCTGCCAATGGTTTTAAGGTGGCGTTTAATGACTCGGGAACTCGCATCGCAGTCCAATGGAAACAGCCGAAAGTGAATAGCAGCGTTGTTCGCGTCTATGACGCATCGGGGAATCCCGTTTCTGGTGAAATCGACCTTGTGGATCATTCGCCATGCCATATCAGTCCTGACGGCAGATGGCTGACAACCTGGGGTTATCAAACGGACAACTGCCGACTCTATGATGTCCAGAAAGGTAACATTGTGCTGCAAGTTCCCTTGGGGCGTGGGCAGGGTTGGTTTAGCCCTGATGGAAAGCTTGTGGCATTTGCCAATCACCGAAACCATTTAAGGTTGTACGAAGTCCCGGGATTTACACGAGTGAAACTGGATGTGCCGTTCGAAACGGACACTTACGAAATGGCCTTTTCGAAAGATAGTCGGCTGCTTGCTGTGTCACGGCTAGACCCGAGAGGCGTCGTGCTGATTGACTTGCAAAAACGAACGGTCATCGCGGAACTGCACGGCAATGTTCAAACCGCCGCCCGATCATTCTTTGCCAACGATTCGTGTCTTTTGGTTACGAATAAATCTGGACCGACAAGCTTGGGCGTTTGGGATATTTCGCGTATACGCAGCGAGCTGACCAAACTAGGCTTGGACTGGGAACAACCGCCGGTCCAAAGCACTCCCAGCGACCTTTCGCAACTCCCAGAACTTCGCGTCGACATTGACTGGGGCGAACATCCGATCAGCAAGCTACTGACAGTCCAACCGGACAGTGATCGAAGTGCCGGTCGCTAAGACCGGCAGGAAAGCACTTTGCTGCATTTAAGCTTAACGCCGAGCGGGTTTTAGGTGGCCATCCTAAACGCCATGGCGACGATCGAAATCCAGCTGTAAGACAGGTAGCAAGTGATGCGTCAGCCCAACCAGTTGCTCGCGGCTACGGACTTCAAATAGCAAATTGAGTCGTTTTCCGTAATCGCGAACCGTATGTGGGCTGATCCCCAACTCCGATGCAACTTGCCGTTCTGACATGTGCTGTAAGAACAGATACAGGACGTCACGTTCACGAGGACGCATGCGATCAACAACCGACGTGTGTGTGGGATCAACAAGCCGACTGCCCAATACGCTGGCCATTTGCATAAAACACAAGTGCAATAGGTCTCGTTCTTTCTCCGAGAATTCTGGTTCGTCGCTGCGCCGCTGCAGGATCAGAGAATATGCGATCCCATCCAAGCTGATATACCTTGCCGCAAGCATAAATGGCAGCCCGACGGGACCTAGGTA
>JAGQOZ010000610.1 GCA_020426955.1 Planctomycetales bacterium | reverse complement strand
GGTGTCGTTTGGTACAAAGGCACCTTCGTTCAGCGTGGCATCCAAGACAGGGTGTCGCCCGTCAATGATTTCCAATTCGGGCTGCTGGACTACTTGAGGGCGAACGTAGTCTTGTCGCCGAGCCACATCTGCCAGGGCCGCCAAAACGTCCAGTTGCGAAAGCACATCGGCCGTGGTTTGTAGTCGCTGCGATGCCGCTTGCACTAAATCACGAAGCTGGACGAACAATTCGTATTCCAGCTCCTTCGCTTTGTCATCTGCCGAAAGCACTTTCTCTTCGTATTCTTTCAGCTCCGGCGTGATATAACGTTCTGCATTCTTGAGTGTCTGCTTGCGAATGAAATCGTCAGGCACTTTGTCCTTATGAGCGTTGGTGACTTCCAAGTAATAGCCAAAGACTTTGTTGAAACCAACCTTCAAATTCGGAATTCCGGTCGCTTTCATCTGAGCGGCTTGGTATTGAGCAATCCATTCTTTGCCACCCGTGGCCAACGTTCGCAATTGATCTAACTGTTCGTGAAAACCCGACTTGATGAACCCGCCGTCCTTTGCCAGCAACGGGCACGGATCATCCAATGCCGCGTCCAGCTGACTACGCAAATCAGGGCAAAGATCGATCGCCTGTTCCAGCTCTTGCAAATAGGGGCTTTTGCGAGCGGTCAATCTGGCTTTCAGTTTTGGCAGGCTCTGCAGCGTCTTGCCAATAAACGACAAGTCTCTTGGGCTGCAACGCCCGGTGGCCACGCGAGCCAACAGTCGCTGCATATCGTGCACGCCCTTCAGTTCGGTGCGCACATCATCGGATAGACCTACATCGTTAAGAAACTCATCCACAGCATCTAGGCGATAGTCGATTTCGTCAATTTCGGTCAGTGGATTGGCAATCCAATCGGCCAGTAATCGCGAACCCATCGCGGTCATCGTTCGATCCAAAACCCACAGTAGCGAACCTTCCCGCCGACCGTCTCGAATGGTTCGACTAATCTCTAAGCTGCGTCGAGTGGCGTGATCAATCTCCAACGAAGTCCCGGGGCGGTAGGGCACAATGCGTCGAATATGATCCAATGACGCGCGCTGCGTCTCTCTTAAGTACGCAATCACACCACCAGCTGCGCGAACCGCCTGGAACTCGTCGTCATTAAAACCGAATCCCTCCATAGACGCCGTGCCAAAATGTTCCGCCAGAACTCGCTGCGAATCCTCTTTGGCAAACTCAAAACTGGGCCGTAGCGTGATCATGATGGATTCACTACCCGATAACGCAATGGGTGCCGATTCGTCAATCAGACATTCGGAAGGTCCAATACGCGAAATTTCATCTGCCAACTTGGTCGACGAAATCTGGCTGGCCCAAAATCGACCGGTCGACAGTTCGATCCAAGCCAGTCCCAGCCATGTCACTCCCTTGGCGTCCGGCTTTTTGGCCGAAGTCACCGCCGCCAAGTAATTGCTTTCTCGAGGATCCAGCAGCGCATCATCCGTCAGTGTGCCGGGTGTCACCACTCGAGTAATATCGCGTTTGACCAACCCCTTGGCTTGCTTCGGATCTTCCACCTGTTCGCAAATGGCCACTCGGTATCCCTGCCGAATCAGTTTCCCCAAATAAGATTCGCACTGATGATGTGGAAAGCCCGCCATCGGAACCGGGTTGTCCGTGTTTTTGTCTCGGCTGGTCAGTGTCAGCCCGAGCACTTGCGCAGCAATTTTGGCATCTTCAAAGAAGAGCTCATAGAAATCACCCATGCGAAAGAACAGCAGCGCGTCACCGCACGCGTTCTTTGCATCCATGTACTGCTGCATCATTGGGGTTGTAGCCATGCCGTGGATGTTACCACGGCCATTTCAGGCCGAAAAGTAGGTTGCCCCGGCGAAAACAGCGTTTCAGATTATTCGGCAAACAGTTCCCCAAAGAAAGATTTCATCGCTTGCCAAGATCGTCGGTCCGCATTCGCATCATAAGCCGCACCTTGACTTGGATCATTCCCCGCCATCGGCTGCGTAAACGAATGGACCGCATGCGCATATTCCACCATTTGCCAATCAACTTGGGCGTCGTTTAGTTCTTTCTTGAAGGCCGCGATGTCGGCCGTCGGCACAAAGGGATCCGCAGCCCCATGACAGACCAAAACCTTTGCTGTGACGTTCTTGCCGTCCGCCGGGTTAGGTGAATCCAAGCCCCCATGGAAGCTCACCACGCCGTTCACGTTGGCTCCACTTCGAGCCAACTCAATGACACCTGTCCCGCCAAAGCAATAGCCAATGGCCGCCAGCCTGGATGGATCTACACCATGCAGCTTTTTCAATTCGGCCAACCCCAGATTCAAGCGGCGTCGATATAGCTGGCGATCGGCTTTATATTTTCCAGCTGCCGCCGCCGCTTGTTGACGATCCTGTGGTCGCTGATCCTTGCCGTACACGTCCAACGCAAACGCCACATATCCCAGCTCCGCCAGTTGACGGCACCGAGTTTGTTCATAATCGGTCAAACCCATCCATTGATGAACGACCAACACACCGGGTAATTCAGCTGATGTTCTTTCAGAATCCCAAGCGGCATAGCCCTGCAATATCACGTCTCCATCGCGATACTCAATGGCTTTGGTCACCAATTCGCCGCGAATTGAAGTTGTCAACGCCAGGCACGTTGCCAGCGACACCACGCTCATTCGAAATAAATGCATCTCCACACCTCGGAAAACGTCTGTGTTTGCTTGCTTCCAGAACACCGTGACCGACCGCCAGGTTTCTTCGACGAATGGTCTGTAGGTTACAAGCAGAGTAACGCAACAATCGCATGAGATTCTACGACGTTTTCTGGCTGACGTACAACCAGTCGCCGTTCAGCGTCATGAGCGTAGGATTCGTCCTACTGCAGTTCTGAAATCGGCGTAGGCTTGGCGTACAAGTAACCTTGTCCAAGTTGGAACCCCAGGCTGAGACACGCGTCATGTTCGCCCTGCGTTTCTATGCCTTCGGCCAAAGGAATCGTCCCGAGATCCAAAGCGACTTCCACTAACGAGCGCACCAGGTCTTGTCGAGCGTCTGCGGCGTGGTCGATATCGCGAATCAATTGCATGTCGAATTTTAATACATGCGGCGGAGCTTCACACAATTCCAACAGTCTCCCCTGCCCTGCCCCAAAGTCGTCGTAGGACAACTGCATGTCTAACGATTCCAAAACGCTTCTCAACTCTTTAATGCTCTGCCAATCCGTGACAGCTGCTTCATGCACTTCAATGGTCACTGCCGTTTGCGGAAACTGGCTTCTAAGCGTTTCTAGCGAACGCAAGAGCCGAACGTTTACGACCTCGGCAGGATGCGTATTGAGAAAGAATCGAGCGTTTTGCAAAGGCGAAGCGGCCGCGATACGAAGTCCTTCCATGCGCATCAATTCGCTCAATGCAGCTTCCTGTCCCAAACGTTCCGCCACGCCAAACATCAGCGCCGGATTCTTGAATTCGTCCAGGCTGCTGCGAGCCAACACTTCATAGGCAATGATTTCGTTCCTGGCCAT
>JAGQOZ010000609.1 GCA_020426955.1 Planctomycetales bacterium | reverse complement strand
TAGTGGTGACTTTGTCCACGTTTTTCAAATTGGCAGTTACCAACGAGACATTGTGGCAGCCGCAGTGCTGGCGAAATCGGATCTCGTCACAGCCGCCGATTTCGACCATGCGCCGAAGCGGAATAAGAATCCACGCCAGACTGCTTCCGTTCGATTGCCAATGCCAGCTACGCCATTCGTTTCCTGATGGCGTTGCGGCTTACGGCTTACAAGACGAGCCTACGAAGAAGGTTTCCGTGCATCGGGACTCGTCGCGAGGTTCACAATCGGGAAGCCAGTCAACGTTACGCAACCAGTTGTGCGGCGTGCTTCGCTTGGCAAGCGGAAACAACGGCGGTGCGAATTTCTTCGGCCTGTTCGCCGGTGAAGGTTTGTTCGGCCGAACGTAGCGTGATGGTCAACAACAAACGTTTCTTGCCAGCCCCATCTCGTTTGGCGTCGCGGAACGTTTCTTTATAGCGAAGTGATTCCAAATGTTCGCTGGTGACGCTGCGAACCGTGCTTTCCAAAGCGGCCCATTGCACGCTGTCGTCGACAATGAAGTTGAAGTCGTAGGAAACCGAAGGGTACGGACTGAGTGACTGGAATTGCGGAACCAAGTTCGCTCGCTTTTCTAATTCAGCAATCTTGATTTCGGCAACGGTCGCCGATTGACGCAATCCGCACTTTTTTTGACCAGCAGGCGAAACCGCGCCCAACACGCCAATCTCCTGTCCATCGATCGAAATCCTCGCCCCTTGTCCCGGTACAAAAAAAGCGTCCGCCAGTGGCGTCACGTCCAGCGACGCAGTTATGTGCAGTGCTGTCAAAATTTGTTGAATCACACCTTTCAAATACAAGAATCCGTAACCGCTGGTGATGGTGACCATGCGTTCTTCTTGCGGCAATCCGGTTTTGCTGGGCCAATAGACTTTGGCGGTTTCAAACAATTCAATTCGTTCATTGGAAAGCGCTTCGTTGATAGAACGAATTGAAAGAATGCTAGGAATCAGCGTTCGGCGTAGACAATCGGCGCCGCGCAGCATCGGCGTGCCCACTTGGATGGGCGGCTCGCTGGTCCAAGGCGAAAAGACTTCGGCCAGCTTGTTGTCAGTAGTACTAAGCGTCAACGCTTCGCTGAATCCGGCCGACGTCAGAACGTGGCGGAGGCGGTCGACGGTTCGTTCCGAATCACTCCGATGTGACGGCGCCATAGGAACTCCGACATCTTCGGGAATTTTGTCGTAGCCGTGAATCCGAGCGACCTCTTCTATTAAATCAATTTCTCGATCCAAGTCTTTCCGCCAGCTGGGACTGATCAGCGTCGCCGTTTGTTCGTCGGCTGCTTGTTGCTGCATACCCAGTGCTGTGAGAATTTCGATCACGCGTGCCTTATCCAGTTCAATCCCCAGCACTCGTTGAATCTGCGAAAACCGCAGAACCACCGGTTCTTTGGCCGGTTTTGGAGCAGGGTGGGCGTCAATCACACCGGTTGCCAACGAACCGCCGGCGATTTCCAAAATCAATTCGCACGCTCGCCGACTGGCCCAGTCAATACCTTCGGGATCGACACTTCGTTCGAACCGATAGGATGAATCGCTGTGCAAGCGGAGTGCTCGCGCCGTAGTGCGAATGGACAACGGTGCAAAGTCAGCCGATTCAATCAACACGTCGGTTGTTGTGTCCGTCACTTCGGTATCGAATCCGCCCATCACACCGGCCAACGCGATAGCTCGATTAGCATCGGCAATCACGCACGTACCGGCGGCCAGTTCGTATTCTTTGTGGTCAATGGCCGTGAATTTTTCGCCCGGCTTGGACTCTCGGACCACAATCTGGTTCCCTTGAATCTTGGCAAAATCAAACGCATGCAGCGGCTGACCACACTCCATCAAAACATAATTGGTGATGTCCACCACGTTATTAATGACGGCAATGCCCAGGGTTCGCAACCGATTGGCCAACCAATCGGGACTGGGGCCAATCTTGACACCGGAGATGACTCGAGCGGTATACCGCGGGCAAAGTTCCGGACATTCAATAGAAACTTTTGCCAGTGAATCGACAGCGGGTCCGGTCGCTTGCGGAGCGGGTGCGGGCACGTTCAGTGGCGTGTTCCACAAGACGCTGATCTCTCTGGCAACGCCAATTTGACCTAAGCAATCCGATCGATTGCTGGTAACTTCCAGATCAATCTGCAGGTCGTCCGCCACGGGTTCGGTGAATTCGTGGTTCAGGCCGGACATGGCCAACCGGTTTTCCAGTTCGGCCACGTCCATGTCCAACGCAACGTAGTCTTTTAGCCAGTTCCAAGATACTTTCATGACAGTTTCTCAATTCGAACAAACGAAACAAAATCGCGAGCAACCGCAAAATGGCGAACGACTAAAATTGCTCTAAGAAGCGCACATCGTTTTTGTAGAATTCGCGAATATCTGTGATGCCGTGGCGACGCATACACAAACGCTCGACACCCAATCCAAACGCAAACCCCGTGACTTCTTCAGGATCGTAACCCACGGCTCTTAGCACATTCGGGTCAACCATGCCGGCACCGCCGAATTCAATCCAACCATCATTCCAGCTGAAGTCGGCTTCCACACTGGGCTCGGTGAACGGAAAGAACGAAGGTCGAAAGCGGATATTCACGTCAGCGCCCAAGTAGCTTCTAGCGAACAGACGTAAAACGCTCTTCAGATCCGCCATGGTCACTTGCCGATCAATCAACAAGCCTTCCATTTGATGAAACATGGGATAATGCGTAGCGTCGGCGGTATCCGGCCGGTAGACTCGGCCTAATGAAATAATGCGAATCGGCGGCGGCGTCGACTCCATCACTCGGATTTGCACCGTACTAGTCTGGCTACGTAACAGCAGCGGGTTTTCTTCGCGATGTCCTAACTGTGCTTTTTGCGCTGTCCCCAGATAGAAGTTGTCCAGCGGGTCACGAGCCGGATGTTCGCGAGGAATATTCAGGGCTTCAAAGTTGTGCCGTTCGTCCTCAATTTCTGGACCATCCGCCACGGAAAAACCGAGACGTCCCATGATGTCTTTCAGTTCTTCAATGGTTTGAGTGATGGGATGGAGGCGGCCTAGATGGAATTCGTGACCTGGCAGCGTCATGTCAAAACCGGGATCGGATGACTTGGCGGCCGCTGGGTCGCCCAACCGATCTTTGGCCGCTTGAAAGGCAACTTCAATCCGAGTTTTACATTCGTTGAATTTCTTGCCGGCTGTGGGGCGATCCTCTTTGCCCACGGCTCCCATCTCTTTTTGAACCGACTTCAATTGGCCATTCTTGGCACCCAAGAAATTTACTCGCACTTCATCCAAGGCGGATGCATCGCCGGCTTCTTGAAACGCCTTTTCGGCGCTGGAGGCCAATTGATCCAGTTGTTCTAGAAAGTCAGATAACGCCATGAGATGGTACCTGTGTTATCAAAGCGGAAAGGTCAGCACGGCCAGGGCAGCGGCACGTTGATATCGGTTGGCAAATACTGGTATTTAAACGAAGCAAGCCGCCGAGTTTCCTCGACG
>JAGQOZ010000060.1 GCA_020426955.1 Planctomycetales bacterium | reverse complement strand
GCGTATCGTTTCATAATTGATTCGCTTAGGCGAAAGTAGCGACCGAAATACCGCCGCCATCGAAGTTGCGGTTTTTCATAGCCCGAAACGTAAGTGAGGGGAAACTGAGCGTTTCTGAAGTCCATCGCTGACGCTTCGTGCTAGGAAATTCGGCCGGAAAACGCGACTGCGCAAGTTCAAAACTAACGCTTCCGGCTAGGATGTTCATGGATTTTCATCGCTCATAATTCGGACTAGGATGGTTCACTGTTCGGCAAGTAGTGTTGCCCCAAACCTTTCCTTGGTCCCCATTCGTGAGTTTCGGATGCGAATACTCCAAATTTTGTTCGCCGGTACGTGCCTTGTGTTCTTCGGGGCGAATCATGCGAATTCGCAGCAACGTCCCAACATCTTGCTGATCACCGTGGACGACATGAATTGCGATTCTGTGGGCGTGTACGGTTGCCCGGTAGATGATGTCACGCCCAACATTGACCGCTTGGCAGCCGAAGGAATGCGATTCGAACATGCGCATGTCACCATCGCCATATGTCAACCGACTCGAGCGGTCTGGATGACGGGCCGCTATCCGCATCGTAACGGTGCATTGGGATTCGATCCGATTCGCCCCGATGTGCCGACGCTACTGGAAACGCTGCACGACGCGGGATATTACACCGGCATCATGGGCAAGGTGCCGCACGTCGTGCCCACTCGAAAAGCCGCTTGGGATATGATTGTCTCGGCCGACGATTTAGATATCGGACGCAATCCCAAGTTGTACGGTAAGAAGGCCGCGAAATTTCTGCAGGACGCCGCCGAAGCCGACAAGCCGTTTTTCCTGATGGCCAATTCGCAAGATCCTCATCGGCCGTTTGCGGGCAGCGATCAAGAACGCAATCGCAAATTGGTTCGGCCTGCGCAACGGTTTCCTGGTGTTCGACGCACATACAAACCGAATGAAGTCCCGGTGCCCGGCTTTCTACCAGACGTGCCCGAAGTGAAAAAAGAAATGGCCGAATACTATACTTCGGTACATCGAGCGGATGAAATTGTTGGAGCCCTGTTGGCGTCGCTAAACGCATCGGGCAAGGCGAATGAAACGATTGTCATGTTTCTGTCCGATCACGGGATGCCATTGCCGTTCGCCAAGACGAATTGCTACCGTCATTCTACAAAGACTCCTTGGATCGTGCGGTGGCCCGATCGAGTTGCCACCAACAGCGTTAATTCGCAACGCATGATTTCGGGGATCGATTTGGCTCCGACGCTTCTTGACTTAGTCGGGCTGCCGTCGCTACTCGGTGCCGACGGAACTTCATTCGCACCGACGTTGCTGGAACAAGCAGAATCGCCGACTGGCGATCAACAGTATGTCTTCACGTATATCAATCGCACATCTGGCCGGAACGAATATCCGATGCGATCCGTTCAAGACAAACGTTACGGCTACATCTTCAACGGCTGGGCGAATGGCCAAACGGAATTCAAGAACGAATCACAAAGTGGCCGGACCATGGCGGCGATGCGACGAATAGCCGAGAAGGACGAAGTGGTCCGGGACCGAGTTGCATTGTTTTTGTACCGCACCCCCGAAGAATTCTATGACTACCAAAATGATCCGGACGCGCTGTACAATCTGTCCGATTCGCCAGAACATGCGGAATTGGTCCAACAGTTTCGTCTAGTGCTGCTGGAACACATGACCCAGACTGACGATCCGGCGCTGGCTTCGTTTCAAAACTGGTTGGAAACGCACGTTTTGCGATAGTCTCGACGTGCGTTTGCTTCAAACCGACGCTGTCGCATATTTATTCTTGGCGCCGGTTTTCGGTGGGGAAATCTTGTAGAAATCAGAGTCCCATTGTCGTTAGACTTTGTGCTAGTCGCGTCGCCGCGTTTGGCAACCTGACATTTTCCAGTCTTGGCCCAGTATGAGGAATCCAGTTTATGACAAAACGACGTTTGTTTGCCGTCATCGCATGTGTGGGATTGATGGTATTTGCCAGCGATGCACTGGCACAGCGCGGCGGTGGCGGCCGCGGTATGGGGCGTGGAGGTTTCGGCCGAACTCGCCGAGCGGACCTAATGACGTTGGAAGTCGTTCAAAATGATTTGAAATTGAGCGACGAACAAAAGGAACAAGCCGTCAAAGTTCGTGAAGAAAGCCGAGAAAAGATGCGAGAAGCTTTTCAGGAGGCTCGAGACAACAACAGCGATATTCGCGAAGCAATGGCGAAGCTGAATGCCGAAGTCGAAGAAAAATCTCTCAGTGGTCTTAGTGACGAACAGAAAAGCCGTCTGGATCAACTCTACATCCAAGCCAACGGCGCGAATTCGCTAATGGATGAGACTATTGCTGCCAAACTAAACATCACCGAAGAACAGAAGGAAAAGTTCCAAACCACGCTTCAGGATCTGATGGAAGCTAGGCGCGGTTCGTTCCAAAACTTTCGAGACATGTCAGAAGAAGAACGAACTGAAGCGATGGAAAAACAGCGCAAGGAATCAGACGAAAAGCTGACCGAGGTTTTGACCGATGACCAAAAGGAACAGTTTGCTCAAATGAAGGGCGAAGCTTTGGAAATGGACCTCAATTCGCTGCGCCGAGGTTTCGGTGGTGGTGGACGAGGCGGAGCGGGCGGTGGCGGTCGTCGAAACCAACGGCCCGAATAGATTTGGCTACGTCGCCGTCGAGATAGGAAATTGGAAACGAACGGTTTCACACAAGTGTTACCGTTCGTTTTTTCTTGTGGCAAACGCGAATCGCATATATACGCAACAAATAAACTAGCCACATTGAGCCAAACGCTGGTTCAGGTACCGCTTGCACATTGGGACGCGGACCCAGTTCATAGCCACCGCCGATGAATGCTTTAACGAAATCGCCGCTGGTAAATTGTTCGTCACCGTCCCAGTCTCCTTCTTGCCAATTCGCTAGCTGTATTGCTTCAAAACGCTGTGCGGTGAAAACGGCTACCAGGTCCGAGCTGTTGAATTCGCCGTCCAGATTGGCGTCGCCAAAATACGTGTTGGCCAATTCTTCGACCCACATCGTTCGATCGTCTTGATCTACGTTGCCATCGGAATTCAGATCGAACGACGGATCGGGATTCGCGGAACGGACTTCGGCGGAAAGCAGGTTAATATCGGCCACATCCAACACTCCGCTACCGTCAAAGTCGCCCAACAGAGTTGGCAGATATTCACCCTGAAAACGAACTTCGCCCAAGCCCACAAATTCGTTCGGTTCACCGGAAAGAGCAGAAATTATTTCAAAGCGAACTCGCCAAGCAATCACGGGGTCGTCGGCCAATCGCAGCACTTGTGCCGGTACGTCCGAAGTTCCTAATTCCGGTTCTAAGGCAAAGACTCCCAGTGACGTAAAATTGTCACCGGAGGCTACTTCGGAAATCAAAATCTCCATCTCGTCAACGCCTCGTAGCGGCGCCCACGCAAATTCGAATCCATTTTGATTTTGCTGCCAGACGTATGCTTCGAATAAGATCGCTTGTTGACCTAGGTTGAATTCTAGAATCTGGTCTTCGACCGGGGCCACGGTGAACGGGTCACCGTCTTCATCGGTCCCACCGGAAATTCCTGCGTCAAAATCGCCGCTATGCCAGCCGTTGTTCCAAAAGGCGTCAAAGTCATGCAAGTCATCCAATGCGTTGTCGGGCGTTCCGTCAATGTCAATCAATCCGCCTCCATCAATCAGGTCGACGGCAAAGACGTCCGAGAGTCCTAAGAAATCAACTGCCCCAAATTCGCTAGTTGCCATTACGGAAACCGGCTTTATTTCTGCGGCCTGACAAATGTTTCCAAGAAAATGCGTCAGACTTAGAAAACAGATTATGCGAAAGAATTTTCCGCTGAGTTGAAATGGAGAAAATGGCATGATTTCGCCTCGAAGAATGACACTTTGGCCAATTTTTGGATCATTCTACAGGTCAACGCCGAAGTCACAACAACTTTCTTGGATTCTAACTAAAAGGTCGGTTACGCGAATTCGAACGCTCTGCTATCCTCTCGCCGTATGAGAACTCCAGCACAAACCGTTTAGCACTAGTTTCATGCCGAAATTATCTGGACGAATCGTCAAATATCCGGCTCGAGCTTCCTTTATTTGGTACTCGGGACTCATTCTGCTGGGCAGCCTGGCTCTGCTGCACCCAGTTTGTCGAACCAATTCGGCAGTGAAGATTTCCGTGTTGGATAGCGTCTTCACATCCACCAGCGCGGCCTGCGTAACCGGTTTGGCGGTTCGATCAACGGAAAACGACTTTTCGTTTCTAGGGCAGGCCGTCATTCTGCTGCTGATTCAACTGGGCGGAATCGGCATCATGACGGTCACCACATTTGTGCTGTTGAGTTTTGGACGAGGCGCCAGTTTGCGGAGTCGGCTGGTGATTCGCGAAACCTTGGGCGGAGGAACGAATTCCGATTTAGGCTGGATCTTGCGCCGAGTCCTCTTGATTACCGCCATTAGCGAAGGCGTCGGTTTTCTGATCTTGGCTGTCCGGTTTCTGTTTCAGCTTCCATTTCAAACAGCATTGTGGCACGCTTTGTTTCACTCAATATCGGCGTTTTGCAACGCGGGCTTTGCGTTGCATGACGATAGCCTTTCGCTGTATCGCACCGACCCGATTGTCAATCTGACCGTCAGTGCCTTGATAGTGGTGGGCGGCCTTGGCTTTCCCGTCATCTTGGATTTGGAACGCAATTGGAACGGAACACTGAAAGACCGTTGGTTAGGACTGGGCCTGCATTCCAAAATCATGCTGATTGGTACGACGGCGTTGTTGGCCTTTGGTTTTTGTAGCTTCTTGGGTCTGGAATGGAACGGAGTGCTGAAGGACGACGCCATTTGGTCCAAACCGTTTATCGCGTTGTTCTATTCGGCTTCGTGTCGAACGGCTGGTTTTAATACGGTTGATCTGACTCAGCTTTCCGAAGCAACGATTTTCTTCACTATCTTGTTGATGATTGTAGGTGCCGGACCATGTTCGACGGGAGGTGGCTTCAAGGTTTCGTCGATGATGGTGCTGGTCTTGCGAGCGTGGTCGACATTTCGTGGGCGAAGGCTAATTTCTGTTTTTCGACGCACGATTCCCGATAGTGTTACAGATCGAACCACCACAACCGGGATGATTTTTGGCACCATTGCCGCCTTGGCACTGACGATGTTGTTACTGACCGAAGAACATTTTAATTCGCAAGCTGCGGATGAATTTCTGGCGTGGCTGTTTGAAGTGGTTTCGGCATTGGGTACCGTTGGTTTGAGCCTCAGCAAAACCAGCGACTTGTCTGTGATCGGCCGAGTCATCATTATTGTGTTGATGATTCTAGGTCGCTTGGGACCCATCAGTGTGTTTGTCGCATTTTCCAAAACGGAACGCAACTTGCCCATTGAATACAGTCACGAAGAACCTTTGATCGGATAATTCTGGAGTTCGTCGTTTGCGAAGGTAGCCAACCGGTGGATTCGCGGCATTTCAATCTACGAAAGCATTATTTTTCATGGCAGAAACCAAACATTTTGTTGTGATTGGACTCGGTTCGTTCGGCACCGCGTTGGCACTAAAGCTGGCGGAAAATGGTTGTCGAGTGACCGGGATGGACGCGTGCGAACATCGCATCGAAGACGTCTCGGGCCAGCTGTATGAAGCGGTCATTGGCGATGCGACGGAACGAGATGCCTTGGAGCATCTTTCACTAAACAAAGCGGACGCCGTATTTATCAGCTTGGGCGAAGATATTACTCCGTCTTTACTGGCCACGCTACACGCTAAGGAATTGGGCGCTAAGCAAGTGGTGGTGAAAGGTGTCACGCACGAACATGGCCGTTTGCTAAAGTACTTGGGTGTGGAACGAGTTATCTTTCCGGAAGAAGAGGCAGCTCGCGAATTGGCCGATCGTATGACGTGGCCCAGCGTTTTGGACTTCTTGCCCATTGATCCGGAATACAGCTTTATTGAAATTGCCGTCCCCGATTCCTTCAGCGGCAAAACGTTGATGGACTTACAACTGCGCAAACGCTTCAACATTTGGGTCGTGGGCGTAAAAGATGTCTTATCTGGCAAGCTCCATTTGTTTCCGGAAGCGCAGTTTAAATTTGGCACAGAACAAGTGTTGCTGGTGGTCGGCAAACATGCCGATATGACTCGATTTCGGGAAATCAAATAACTGTTCAACGTACGCAGTTCAAAGATTCTCTTTCCGAAAGTAGCAAGAAAAAAGCCGCTCGTCTGCATTGCAGAGAAAGCGGCTTTCTAAATGTTTGATTCAAGCCAAATGCATGTTGGCTACGTCAATTGCTATTTTCGACGTCGGCTGGCAAAGCCCAGTATGCCCAGCGCCAGCAAGACGCCGGACGATGGTTCGGGCACAGAAGCCGGAGTGGCGGGACGAGGTCCTGATTCGAAACCACCGGATGAAAACGCCAGTACGAAGTCGGCCGTGGTGAAGTCACCATCGCCATTCCAATCTCCTTCGGCCCAAGTCGAATTACCGGCGGTGGTATCTTCAAATTCGCCCGCAGTGAAGACTTGCACAAAGTCACTGGTATTGAATTCGCCGTCCAGGTTGGAATCGCCAAAGTACGTGTACTTCAAATCTTCCACCCACACTCGACGATCTTCCGCATCGGCCATTCCATTGTTGTCCAAGTCAAACGCAGCGTCGCCGCCCATGATGGCTTGGTTCAACAAATCAATGTCCGCAGCGTCTAATGCTCCGCTGTTGTCAAAGTCACCCAAAATCCCGCCCGGGATGTTGATAGACAACGGAGATGTTCCGGCAAACAAAGCGGCCACATCCGATTCAGGCAAGGCGAAGCTGTAGATGGAGACATCGTCAATCAGTCCCGTGAAGTTGCAGCAATCTGCCGCTCGCAGGACCGAACCGATCGACGTGATGTCTGCGTCAAAGTCTGGCACGGACGTGTAGTCAAATTCAGAATCGAATTCGCCGTCGATGTACAGCCGACCGATGTTGTCTTCGTCTACCCAAACCACATGATGCCATTCGTCATCAAAGGCTTCTTCCACGGAATAGACATGGCCGACGACGGCTCCGTTTCGAGCGTAAAAATCGACGGTTCCGTCGGCACCTTGGTTTTGTGTTCCCAAGTTGAACAGCGGATTGTTGTCAATAGAACTTCCTTCGGAAAAGATGCGATCGTCCGCGTTGTCGATCGTGCCGTCACCCTTCACCCACATGGAAATGGTGAAGCTTTCGTGCGATGTAACCGGCATCATCTCATTGTGTTCAATCTGCACGTGTGTATCCGCGAACCCGTCAAAGTAGGCAGAAGTGCCCGCGCCAATCGTAGCTGGGATGTCTGTTTCAAACGTTACGCCGCCTGAAATGGTGCCATGATTATTCTTGCCAGACTTATCCTGAGCATCGCCATTGAAATCCCAGTAGCCAATCAAGGCGGGAATTGACGGTTCCGGATCTGGATCTGGTGGGTCCACAATGATGGGCGGTTGTTCCGCGACTGCTCGTAGTTGATACCCACTTAAATAATGCGAACCAGTGCTGGCCACCGAGTAGATTTCTTGCGATGTAGCATCCGCCAAGAAATAGCCGGACGCAAAACCGCCCACGCCTGGAGCGCCGTCAAAGACGGTGACGACGTTGCCATTTCCGTCGTCAAAATCGACCGTTCGATTGGCGTTGATATGGTGGTAATAGAATTCAACCTGATAACCTTGGCCAACCGTCAGTCCGGTCAGCTCCATGAATTGATCGCTAATTCCGCCTTCGAATGCCAGACCACCAATCAACGCATCCAAGCCCTCTTCCGCTTCTGTGTGACCAAATTCCCCGTTGTTGTATGTAAGACCTTCCAAGTGGTCAGGAAAGATTTCCTGGAACGTAAAGTTGATGGGGATAAACGTCGTACCATTTACGTCAAACGGTGCGTCGAGCGTATACCCCAGCGGCAACGCATTGTTTTCTCTTTCGCCAGTAAACGCAAAGGCTTCGATGCTGTCGCCAAAATTACTGACCTTCGTTTCGTCGTCTAACAGACCTGACTGCCAGACAATGTCAGCACCTCGAGCAATCGTGCTCGCAGCAATGACCAAAATTAGGCTCAACCAAGTTACCCGCATGTTGAATTTGCTCCTCGATATTTCTTTACATAGAGTGACACAACCAGAGTGAGGCCAGTATAAGCGCTCTCAGGTGAATTGTCGAAGAGACGAAAAGCGAATCAAACTGCGTTCAACCATTGAACACAGGCGTCACTCGTTGAACGCATGTTTTGAATCGGAAATGAGCCTATTCGCGATTCAAATCGGCTGATTGTGATCGCCTCCCCCAAATGCTGGACTCGGCCGACTTAGACACTGTCAGCCTAAACCGTGGATTGGCGTCCGGCCTGCCACGTCAAAGCTCGAGGTTAGGCGTTTTCAACGAGCGCAGCAAAAAAGGCATCCGAAGTGACGGATGCCTTTTCATTGCTCTTCAGCGAACGGTTGCCTGGACGTTGGGCTATCTTCGCAGGGAACGAACCTGATTGTTGTTCGGTTTACGCAACTGTACTTCTCGTTGGTGATCGTAGTTTTTGAAGAACGAAGGAAGCCGTGGCTTGGCAGACTGAGTGACTGGTTCCTCGTAACTCATTCTTCGAACGCCCCCGCCAATCACTTGGCCGCGAGCACTCCGGTTCTGCATCACGCTACGGCTTGATGTACCGTTCGGAGCATCATCGATAAACGGATCTGCGTTCGCACCGGTCATGGCGGGCGGCGCCGGTTCGGTTTCCATTAACGGAGCGGGGGTCGCCGCAGGCGTCGGTTGTCCCATCGATTCGTAACTATTCGTCACGTAACCGGCATCACAACCACCACAGCCTGAATCGATCATCATGCCGTCGCAGCCACAGCCAACTCGCGAACCACACGTATTGCAGCAGTTAAAGACCGATCCCAGCACATGAGAAACGCTGGTGTCCACGGCGTTCTTCAATCCGCATACCATGTCTGCCAGGAACGTAGTACGACACGGGTTCGGGCAGGGCGGTAACAGTCCGGGGCGAAAGCCACAACTGGGAGCACAACAAGACGAACCCCAAATGGTGCCGCTGTCGCAACTGGAGTAGCCGCCGCATCCTTCACAGAACGAAGCGGGGCGAACCTGCGAATCCTGAATTGCGTGGTTGGCCGATTGAGCCCAGCTCAATGACGCCGATCCCAACAGCGACAAACCGACGGCAAACGCCATGAACGAAGACTTCATTGAAAACTCTCCCTGAGTATTTCTCTGGTCGAAGTGAGACCATCTATTTTTTTCTTCTGCCGCAATCGATCCAATTCGAAACCGGCCTAAGTCCATCACCTTCCTCGCGATGAAACTTCGCTTCCAGAACAATCCATCGAACCATCAGGCCATACGCAATCAAAAGTTTCCGGATTCGCGGCACAGGCTACCGGGTTTGCCAGGATTAACAATTACAGGTCGTCATCTGAATTTGGTTCCAATCGCCGGTTTTTCTCGCATGACGAGGCATTGGTCGGCTTGCTGGCAATCTGAATTGCGGTAAATTTGCCGTTTTGACACGATCCTATCGAAGGTAATTTCCAGAATGAAAGACAGATCGCTTCACGATGGCCGTTCCGATGGACTGCAACCACTGGAAAGCCTGGGGCTAGACGGCGTGAAATCCTTCACTGATCTCGTCACAGCGATGTCTCGAACTGCATTTGGCGGTCGACAGCTGGGGAATGCTTTTGATGTCATGCTGGAAACAGCTCGGAATCCGGATTGCAACGTGGTCCTCACCCTCTCCGGAGCCATGACCGTGGCCAAACAAGGCCGAATTGTGTGTGACATGATTGACAGAGGCCTGGTGCAAGCAGTGGTGGCTACCGGCGCCTTGATTGCACACGGTTTGACGGAATCGATTGGCCTGACCCACTATCGTTACGATCCCACTAAGTCCGACGAGGAACTGTTTAAGCAGGGCTACAATCGCATCTATGACACGCTGGAAATGGAGGCGAACCTGAACGACGTAGAGCGAATCGTTCGTATGGTTTTACGAGAAAACTCGCCGGAAGATGGCACGTGGAGTTCGGCTCGGCTCTGTCACGCACTGGGCAAGAAACTGCACGAATTGGATCAAGGGCCGGGCATTTTGAAGAGTGCGTTTGAAAAGAACGTCCCCGTCTTCATTCCCGCGTTTACCGATAGCGAAATGGGCTTGGACGTGTCGACATGGGCCATGTCCGAAGCGCTGGACGCGACCAATTCAGACCTGACCAAAATGACGCCGGATGAAGTCTACCAAACCACTCCTCAATTCAATCCGTTCTTGGATCTACAACAGTACGCGCGATTGATCGGTGCGTCCAAAGAGCTGGGGATCTTCACCGTAGGCGGAGGCGTGCCTCGCAATTGGGCGCAACAGGTGGGCCCTTACTATGACATCACCAACGCTCGGCTGGGAACTAATCTTGCGGTTCCTCGCTTCAAATACGGCATTCGCATCTGCCCCGAACCAGTGCACTGGGGCGGTTTGTCGGGCTGTACGTATTCTGAAGGAGTGAGCTGGGGAAAATTCGTCCCGCCTGCGGAAGGAGGCCGGTATGCCGAAGTCTACGCCGACGCCACGTTGGCTTGGCCACTGCTGATGAAAGCGGTCTTTGAACAATTGGACCGTGACAACTAACGTTTTCACGTGGCCCAAAGCAATTTGGAGCGATTCCCTCGTAGCCCGAAACGTACATGCGGGAAATTTGAGTGCTTATTTCGTCCTTCGCTCATGCTTTTTGAAATTGCGTTTTTCATAGCCCGAAACGTAAGTGAGGGAAAATGAAATGTTTCTTCGGTCCCTCGCTGACGCTTCGGGCTAGGGAATTCCGCCGATAAAGTGCGAAATGCGCAACCTCAAAACTCACGCTTCGGGCTAAGAAGTTCCGCCGGTAAAACGCGAATGCGTAACTTCAAAACGCTTCATTGAGCGGAATAGGGAGCTGTCGAAAATTCCCTTACTTACGCGTCTTTATTCGTCCAGCACCAGCATCGGCCAGCGACTGATCGATGTTAATTGCCGAGCAACTTCCTGATTCGGCACAATGACCACCGCCGCATCGTCCGCAAGCAAACGCAGATCTACGTCGTGTGGAATCCGCCATTCTCGTTCGGATGTCCAGTCGATTCCGTCCGTATCATCCACCAGTTTTTGAAATCGAAAGTGATCTTCAGGCTCTAAGGTTTGCCACTTCGCTTCATCGCCGTAAATCACTGGACGACCACCCAATTGCTTTACTCGTTGTTTGCGAATCGCAATTCCGTAGGGTTCGAAGTCCCAGCGAGACAAATGCGGACGAAACGTTCGGCGACCTGGCCATTCCCACGGCGGCACTTCGGTAAAACAGACGACGCCCGATTCACTGCGAATCGTGCGGCTAGACGCTTGCAGTAATTCGCGACGCAAGATGCGAATCAATGTGGCCAATACGGATCGGCCGTTTCTGTCTTGTGACAATAGCAATTCGTCAATGCGCTCTTGCTCGGTTTGATCGGGCCACGCTTGCGGGTTGGCTCGAGTCCAATGCCCTAAAAATTCCCATGGTTCGTCTTGCACATCTTTGACAGACAACACGGGCGGCGTTTCGATTTGTGACGGCCATTTGTCGGCGACTACGATTGGCGTAACAGTCGCTGGATCACGCCGCAGATGCCAGCCTACAGCGCCTTGGGCAAGCAAGTCATGATGGACGGATGCTGGTTTCACTTTCGCTTCCAGCGAATCTGGAAGCACTACAAAAGTCTTGCCATTCGCCGGATCTGCGTGCATGCGCCGCTGGATAACCGCATGAACGTGACCACCTTTTCGGACATCCAATGCTACATATCGATCAGCCAACGTCGCTACCAGCTGATCGGCCAACGGCAGGCCGGAATGTACAACACCGTCCAGTGGCGGCGACACCAGAACTTGGATACTTGAATTGTTAAAGATTTCTTCCGCCAAGCGTACGAGAGACTTGAGCCATGTACGGGAGGTTTGGCGGCGACTTGGGGTTACGCAGGAAATTCGCACTACAGGAATCCCAAACAAGTCAGCCGCGCGAACTGCGTAGCGATGCGTGGTGGTGCCTTCCGCCGTTAGCAAAGTTTCTCCGTTGTCTCGCATACGAATCATGGCGGTTCGTAGGCATTCAAACCAATACTGCTGTCGATCCCATTGCTTGGATATCCGACTGCTGGCCACGGCAGACAGAGACGGCGGAATCGGCCCAGAAACAAAGACCAAGCACCGGTGCAGTTGCTCGTGAATTGCGCCGTCGCATTTGACTGCCCAGTCGGTTGGGAGCCCTAATGTTAGCGTCGCCTGACCGAGTTGCGCGGCAGCCAGGAAACGCTCGGTCTGGACGGGCAAGACCGGTGACGAACGGCTCAGCCACGACAGCACGCACAGCGACGAGCCGCTATTCTTGGGCATTCGAAGTTCGGTTTGATTTGAATCCGATCTAATCCAGTCAGCCGATTGCATCAGCTGGACTATCGTCGCTTCATTCCGGTTGACCATGTTGCATTCGTAAGATCTGAGATGAATAAATTCGCTTGCCGCTAGCACGGAATTGCCGTAGCAAAACCCGTATATTTCCACTATTGTTCGCTCGATTTTAGTGCCGTTGCGCAGCAACCGATGACAATTCCTAATGGCCGTAGTTTGGCCGAATTCGTAGTTTACACGTTTGCTCACACAAAGACATGATGACGCAGTTTTCCATGGTTCGAACATCACTGTGCTGGCTCGTACTTTGTGCACTAGTGCTCATTGGTTGCAAAACGGTTCCCGTAACCGGACGCAAGCAATTGATGTGGGTTTCTCAAGACAAGGAAGTTTCCTTGGGCCAGCAAAGTTTCCAGCAAGTGCTGGCCGAAGAAACTCCGTCTCAGAACCAGCATTATGTAGAGATGGTGAATCGAGTTGGTCAGCGAATTGCCGCCGTTGCTGGGCGTTCTGATTTTCAATGGGAATTCAAAGTCATTGCTTCCTCGGAAATGAACGCATTCTGTTTACCTGGTGGCAAAGTGGCTATTTACGAAGGCATCCTGCCCGTCTGTCAAAGCGAAGCCGGGTTGGCTGTGGTCATGTCGCATGAAATTGCGCATGCGTTGGCTCGGCATGGCAGTGAACGCATGAGTCACAGTTACGCAGTCGATTCAGTGGGCAAGGCAGTTAACTACGTTTTGCAGAATAACGAAGCCGACATGCAGCAGAAAGTGGCACAGGCGTACGGTATGGCATCCAAATACGGCGTGATCTTGCCATACAGTCGCAAACACGAAACGGAAGCCGATTACATTGGCATGCTGTTGATGGCCAAAGCGGGCTACGATCCTCGCGAAGCACCTCGTTTCTGGGACCGCTTTTCACAGCATTCGGGTAATTCGCAACCCGAATTTCTGTCGACGCATCCAGCCGACGAACGCCGAGCGCACGACTTGTTCGAGAAACTTCCCGAAGCTATCGACATTTACGACAATCAGACCGAACCAGCCAATCGAGTTGGCCGAGGTCAGCCCTTACAGATCGCTCGCACCGAATGAAATTTGATTTGTGCGGCATTTCGAGCACCGAGCACTGGTTGGTGGTAGGCACGTGAAAGAACTTCGGCCCAAAGGGCCAGCCAATTATTAAGCCCAGGACAACGTCCTGGGAACGGTCCAGATTCCGCACCTTCGGGCCAACGGTCCAACCGGTTGAAAAGGGGCACTGCGTTGCAAGAGCTATGGTTGGCGCCAGCCACCATAACAGCCCATGGCGAAAAAAAGCTAGAAAAGCCGCGCCGCCGAGGTCGCAGAGTTGGCTGTTTCTTCTCTGCGAGACGACGTGAAGCGGTCGTTCGCTGGGCGAATCTCCGCGTCTGTATAGAGCAAATTTTGCGTAAACGGTGCCAGGCGCAATGCAGAAAACGCAAGCCGGAATGGGCCAAGCGATGGCTAACGTAAGTGGCCAGGAAATTCGGTCGTCGGCCTACGGTTGTAATCTCTGATAAAACTCCAGCGCTGCTTGAAATTCGGCCAACGATTCTCGTGACAGGAGTTCTCGGTTTCGGGATAGTTCACGTTGCATTTGCTGGATCAAGTATTGGACTTCGTGCCGTTTGGGTCGAACCGGTTCTTGATCGATTTGGACATGCCAGGGAGCGGAATGCGCAAACCGAATTCGGCCCTCTGCGTTGCGGGAATGGCAACGCACTGCCAGCCAAGATGAACGTTTTAACGTAAGGTCATGGTCCACCTTATATTCGAACGCGTGTTCCGTTCTGGTCAATGTCAACGGCAGCGAATGCACTTGGCCGTTCACCATCAAGTCAATCGCATCCAGCGATTGGTCACTGACAATCGTTCCTTTTAATGCAGCTTGCCACTGTTGGTCTGCTATGAATTGATGCCCTGGATCTCGGTTGTCAACAGTCAGAAACAACATCGGTCCGGTTGTGACAAAACTTTGTCCGTTTCGCAGGCCGTTCAGCCATGCGTCTACAGAAAATCCTTGCGGCAAATGCACGTACACTCGCCCAAATCCCAGCGGTACCGGATGCACGCCGGACGCGGTGCCGGCAGTGGGTTGGAGACGAAAGCCGCAGTTCAAGAGCATGTAGTACGTCTCCCAGCCGAATTGAATCCAGCCGAATTCGGTCAGGCCCTGTTCGTCCGATTCGACATGCATGAATTCGGCCGGTGCGACCATGGTTTGGCGGAATCCAAATTCGGTTCGCCACAAGCTGTTGTTGGCCAATTCAAACAAGTCGACCTTGGCAATCGGTACCAACATCAGCGACCAGGGCCAATTGTGTTTATCCAAGTCAATTAACGCGTTTTCCGCATGGGCCTTCTGCGCAACGGGCCCCACCGGCGGCACAACGTCATTGAAGGGCGTCTGGTGGTTCAGGATGAACATGGCTCCCAAAACATGATTTTGCTGGCGAACGGAAAAGATTTCATACTCCGTATTGCGAGGCAATATCACATGCGTTGAATCCACGTGAATCGGTTTGGAACCAAGATCCGGTCGATCCCCAAACGGCGAAGGACCTTGCCGTCGCAGTAAAGATGGTTGACGATTGGGAACCGTTTCTGCAGACGTCGTCCAGAACGTGACGGGAAACGCCACATTCAGATCTTCCGCCAACATGACGTTGTGCAGTTCGTGCACTCGCCTATGGACATGCGTTTCGCCCGAATACCACTGGCGTCGAGCCATATCGACCCAGCGTTGCAGGCGAAACGTTTCCGTCTGTGGACCATCGTCGCCAATGACCAGCTCCTTAGCCAACGAATGGTACTCTTTGCCCCGTTCTATCGTCAGTCGATACCGTCCAGCGGGCAATTGCACTTGAAACGGATGTGCCGACACGGTGGTATGTTGATCGACTGAATTGAGCATTGGCACCCATTGTTCAGCATAGGGCATGGCCGAACCTTTTTCGTCAGCCGTCGTTACGAAATGCCATTGATCTTGTTGGTCCTGCAGATAGATTCTCGCCGCGATTGGCCGCTGCGTATCGGCGTCGATAACCGTGCCCACGAACAGTGTTTCGTCGGCCATGACGGTGGGCATGCCGACGCGTAGCAACAAGATACCGAATGCAACGGTGATTGTAGTTTGATGCGGCATGAGAATAAAAATTCGGCTCGTTCGCACTTAGTCTGAGGTATGACGTTGTTGCCAGCGTTTTATGGCTTGTTCGCGTTCCTCGTCGGAAGCGAACCCGATCGTGGTCAAGCGTAGGAAGGCATTGGGATCCGCGATGGCTTGCCGCAGTCCGTAGTCCTTTAATGATTCGCCACTTCGCTGTACTAGACAGGCCAGTGCGACGTCACGAATCTGCGTAGAAAAGCCAGCGTTGCGTCGGTTGCGAGGCATGCCAACGACTGTTTCGTCTGTCAGTTTCTGTGTCAGTACGAGCAGATCTTCCTGTTTGCCAAGCTTGCCAATCGCCAGTAAAGCCCATTGCAAAATGGTGGGCGACGAATCGTTTTGGCTGGCGATCTGCTTTGCTAATTCGACGCCCTCAGGCACGTCGTACTGCATGGCTAGAATCAACCGAGTGGAAGCCCAACTGGTAGGCATGTCAAAATCTGACGAGACAAGTTTGCCCAGCAATTTCATCAGTGCGGCACGGTGTGGACCTCCGTTGACGGCGGCACGAAATTCATTGTCAAACATCAAGCGAATCAGTTCGCCCGGCAGAGGTTGGCCTTCGGTGTCTTGAGCGACGCTAACAAACAACAAAGTGGTCAGATTTCCGGCCGAATAGCCTGCGCCAAATTGGCGACGTTGGTGCGTGAGCTGCTCACAGCGTTCCGTCAACAGCTTGGGAAGACTTGTGTTTTTGGCAAAGAAAACTTCGTCCAAGAAGGCCCATTCTTCGGCCAGCATGTCGCCAAACAAGCTTCTGGTTTCCGAGGAATCGCCAACCAAGGTGACAAATTCGCTCCACCCGGGCAGATTCAACTGATTTGCATCGCCGCCTTCTGTCAGTTTCGAGATCAGGCGAAAACGTTGCTGCTGGCGAATTCGACGTAATGCCATTTCGCCACGAATGCGAACTTCATAATCGGCGGATTCGATGGCTTTTCGCAACGCGTCCTGTGCATCCAGGCCAAACGTCACAAGTCGTTCCGTTGCCAAGCGACGTTCCGCGAATGAACGACTGCCCAGTTGCGCGACCAGCGATTCAATCTGCTGCTGCCGCTCGATTGCAGCAGTGTCCTGATTGGATGTCGATGTGTTTTGTCCCGCCAAGGCAATTACAGCAAGCCCGCCGACAATAAAATAAGTGACAGCTGCCATTCTGGAAATCAATTCTGTCATCTTCGGTTTTCCGTTTGTGCAGAAATGTGGTTTATGACCATCATTGTTGTCGTTCGACCTCCCCGATTGTAGACTCAATCCGCACTTTGAGTCCAGAAAGAAGCGAACGTACGTCCACCGGCCGTGGGGAATAGCTGGCCTGGTTGTCGTTACCCACGCCGACGAGTTTGGCGACTGAGTGTGGTGTTATTTTGTCGGAGTGCGACGCAACCCAACTTGGGCAAACTGATCGGCTGGATGCTGGTTGCAGTCAAACCAAGTCGGGTTTACAATACTTTGAGTTGAGGGATTTGCGGCCGATTGCAGCCTTTATCTGCTAAAGAGCCAAATCATTCACCGGCGTGCTGGATTTCACTGGCAAGGCAAGGGTGATGCGAATGATCAAGCTTTTGTAGCGTGCCGCGAATCTCGACGAGGTTCGCTTTTTTTATGCCTGTAGGAAAGTCGAGATTGCATTCCGGACTTTACAGGCTTTGTCATTCGTTCGCCATAAAACACTATGCCC
This sequence comes from Planctomycetales bacterium, assembly GCA_020426955.1. Taxonomy (GTDB): domain Bacteria; phylum Planctomycetota; class Planctomycetia; order Pirellulales; family Pirellulaceae; genus JAGQOZ01. The sequence continues at coordinate 399 of JAGQOZ010000060.1, read as the reverse complement.
ACCAAATCGAAACCCATGAATCAGTCGTCTCCGCATTCGGACCGTTCGCGTCAATTTTCGCCCGTGAATGTTCACACCAACGGTATTTCGACCGTGGCCGTACATGGCGGTGAAGCCAAACAAAAGCCTGGCGATTCGATTACCGATCCCATCTTTTGTGCATCCACTTACACGTTCTCTGACACACAGTCCGTGATCGATTACATCGAACAGGGGCAGCTTCGCGAAGAATACGGACGCTATGGCAACCCTGGCGAACGCGTGGTGGAACGTAAGCTGGCTGCCATTGAAGGAGGCGAAGCAGCCGTCTTGTTTTCCAGCGGCATGTCCGCCATTGTGGGCGTGCTCATGTCCGTGCTAAACGCCGGCGATGAAGTCATCTTCTTCAACGAATGTTAT
>JAGQOZ010000608.1 GCA_020426955.1 Planctomycetales bacterium | reverse complement strand
TGTGCTATCTGGTGAAAACCGTAACCCGTTTAGCGAACCGGCGTGAATCCGCCGTTTGAAAATAATTCGCTTGGACTCGACATCAACTAGACGCAACGTTCCAGACTTCGAACCAACGGCAATCAGCGACTCATTCGACGACACTGCGATGCATTCGGGATATTCGTTACCCAACAGTATCTGATGTTTCCGCGTTCCATCTTGAGAACTCCACAATTCCAAGTAACCGTTGTCCTGATCGTCTACTCGCCCCACAGCAAACAGCCCAGCCGTTGGCAACGAATCCAATTCGCGAACTCCATCGGCAAAGGGAATCTTGTGCCGAGTTGACCAGTCTGAAACTTGGATGACCGACAAATCGTCGTGCGAATCACCAATCACAAACGAATCCGCATCTACAAAGCGTGCGTAAACGCGTCCCGTGGTGGTCCTCTGAAACGCATATTGCTTTGCTTGTCGGTCCCACACGAAAACTTCGGTGTTCTCTTGTTCGCTCCACGAACCAGCTGCGATCAGTACAAAGCGACCTTCACCGGGTTGGATCGAAAGCGATTGGATGTGATTGGAGTCAAGCGGTAGGTCAAGCGAAATACTGGTGATTGGTTCGCCTGAATCGACGTTGTATTCAATCACGTTGCCTTCCGTATCGCCTGCCCAAAGCGTTCCGTTCTGATGATCCGCCACCACATTGAAGACCATGATCAGCGGTGCCATCAGGCGTTTTTCTGGTTCGCCTTGAGCCATGGTGCGAAGATTCCAGATCGGAATATTATTCGAAAGCCAACCGATGGCCACTCGATCTTGTTCCAAAAACGCCACGTCGTAGGCGGAAACTTTATGTTTGATGGTGCGCACGATGGCCGGGTCATGACACTTGTTCCAAAGAAGAAACCATTCAAAACCGCGATGATCCACTTTATCTTGCTCAGGCGCCCATTTGCTGAGAATTCGCTCGGCGTCGACAAAACTACCGTCGTCGACTAATCCGGAAACGATGCGCATATCGCGAGCGTAAAGTGCGACCTCTTTGTCGCGAGCGTCCTGTGCAAACTGAATCGATACCCATGTACTTATCACTGCCAGCGCTGCCAGTGACAAAAAGCAGATGGCCATCAATGTTGAGATCATACGGTTGCGTTTCACCCAGCGTCCTAGCTGTTCTGCACGTGTTATTCGACGCGCCTGAATGGGATGATCGGCGATGAAACGCTGTAGGTCGTTGGCAAGATCTTCGGCGGACTGATAGCGAGCGTTCGCGTCGCACTCCAATGCCTTGGCAAGGATCGTCGCTAGATCGCGAGGAACGGCCGCATCCAAACGTGTCAGGTCTTGCGGACGATCGAACAGAATTTGCTTGGTTAGCTCGGCGTGGTCCACGGCGTTGAACGCAGGACGACCGGCAATCAGCTCATACAGCGTCAGGCCCAAAGACCATACATCGGTCCGATGATCGACGATTTTGTTGTTCGACAGTTGTTCGGGGCTCATGTAACGCAGCGTTCCTACCAGGCCGCCCGTACTGCTAACGTCATCAGCACTTTGGATCCGAGCCAACCCGAAGTCAGCCAGATACAACGCTCCGTGTTCATCCACCAAAATATTAGACGGTTTGATGTCTCGGTGGAGAACTCCTTCGGCATGGGCGAACTGCAACGCCGTCGCCGCATCGACTCCCAATCGAGCAACACTGCGGTAAAACTCTTTGCGATTTGACGAATGTTGCGTGGAAAGGTTCGCGACGGGGTTTGTGTCCGGAGCATGTTTCGCGTTCCCTTCTTCTTTCTTCAGCGAATCTTGACTGTGTAAATGGCGAACCACGTCCGCCAAACTTTGACCGTCAATCAACTCCATTGCGTAATAATGAATGCCTCGTTCACATCCGACCGAAAACACGCTCACGATATTCGGATGTTTCAGCATAGCCGCGGCACGAGCTTCATTCTTGAACCGTTGCAACTGTCGCTTGTCCAACAATGCAACAAACGGCAATACTTTCACAGCGACTCGTCGTCCCAATGAAATCTGTTCTGCTTCATAAACGACTCCCATTCCGCCTCGACCAATTTCGTGAAGCAGGCGAAAATCGGCTAATCGGCGAGAGGGCAAGTGGTCCAGAAACGCATCGGCGGCATCTTCGACTAGCCCGTCTCCCCAGTCCGCTAGGTTTTGCATCGTCTGTACGATGTCTCGAATGACATCTGCGTGCTGGGGCCGTTCAAGACACAACTGTTCAATATCGATCAATTCGCCGTTCAATGTTCGATTAGTTAGCTCTTCGAACAAGCTGGCAACTTCAGGGTCGTGCAGCTTGCTAGACAGGCCATGCGTATCGAATTCACTCATCATTCAATTCTCCTATTCGTAGCTCTCGGAGAATCGATTGTAGACGCTTCAACGCGCGAAAATGTCGTTGAGAAAATGCGTTGGCGGTGATTCCGAGGACCGCGGACGCTTCCTGAACGGTGAGTTGTTCAACATATCGTAGGACGAGTACTTCGCGATCGATGGCGGCCAACTGATCGACGGCCAGCTGAACCTGTCGCCGAGTTTCCTGTCGCTGCAGAAGTTCACTCGGTGTTCCCGTCTTCGCCGCCAAGAATTGGATTAGTTTCCCGTGCGACTGATCATGGCCGTTATCAAGGATCTCGCGCCCGACGGCTCGCTGATGGGCCATGAGGTGAAATCGGCTGATTTGAATCAACCGTTCTGCGGCCAGCTGTCGTAGCCACGCGTAGAAAGGAATCGGGCGGTCCTGGGCGAACTGAGGCAAGCGTTTGGCGGCTTCGACCATCGCGTCTTGAACGACGTCAGACGGATCAACTCGAGCAGAAAGGCGTCGATCTAGTCGAATCTGAACCATCTTTCGAAGGCGACGCCGGTGACGCAGTAACAGCTGATCGCGCGCATTTTGGTCTCCGTTTTGAAAACGGTCTAGCAGCGAATCGGTGTCATCTGACGGAATTGTGTTCATGGCTCTTGCCCTGACCCTGCGATGACCCAAGTTCTATTACTAAAATTCTTCAGAAACATTCCATTTTTCCGAACATAACTTACTGCGAACACGCTTCCCCTGCCAAATTTGCTGCGAAATCGCGCGGAGCAGGTGGCAATATGCCATGCACCAGATGGCTCTTTGCCTCGGAAGATTGCGAAATTGGACGTAGACGTTTCAGTAGAAAAGTCACAGCTGACGCGCACCAGCGGCCGGAGAAATGCTCCTGCATGATTGCCCATACGCTGGTAGTTACAGCGCTTGTGCAGTTGGCGTTGCGCCGAGATCGGCGAAGCAATGCGACAACCTCAAATAGAGCAAGGGAAACCTCGGCGTTGTTAAAGTCACTCGTCGAGATTTACGATCCGAGCATTGCCTGAAACGCTTCGTTTGGCTTGCCGTAGTTTTGGGTATTTGATGTGGCTAAGGCCGAAAGCAAGATATCGTTAAGCTCAAGGCCAACATCGCGAAGTGACGAAGCGTCCTCGACAAGCCTATGCTTGGCGAACTTGACGAGGTCGTTCATA
>JAGQOZ010000607.1 GCA_020426955.1 Planctomycetales bacterium | reverse complement strand
TGGTCAGATTCGCGTCCGCAAGGATGGTTTGAACAATCAAGCCGCCATGAGCGGGCGGATTCGAATAGTTTGCGCGAATCGCCTTCTTGATGTGGCTGAGCACGGCTTGTGTAATCGATTGGTTCGGCCCCACAAACGTCAACGCTCCCACGCGTTCGCGATAGAGTCCAAAGTTCTTGGAAAACGAACTGGCCACTATAAACTCCGGTATTTGGCTGGCGATAGTGCGCAATCCGGCTGCATCTTCTTCCAAACCGTCACCGAAACCTTGATAGGCGAAGTCCACAAGCGGCAAGAGTTTTCGTTCGTTGATAATCGAGGCAATTTTCTGCCATTGTTCGATTGTGGGATCAACACCACTGGGGTTATGGCAACAGCCATGCAGCAGCACTACATCTCCAGGTGCCGCCGTGTGAAGCGCAGCAATCAAAGCTTCAAAGTCAATGCAATTGTTGGGCGCGTCCAGATAGGCGTACGTCTGACAGGTCAGTCCTGCCGCTTGGAAAATGCTTTGATGATTCGCCCAAGTAGGATTGCTGCACCAGACCTGAGCGCTGGGGCAATTGGTTCGCACAAAATCCGCAGCCACTCGCAATGCACCCGTTCCGCCCGGCGCGTGGATCGTAGCCGCTCGTTGCTGCGCCAAAATAGGGTCGTCTGATGCAAACAACAGGTCTTGGACTAGCTTGGCGTACGCCGCGTCACCGCCAATTCCCAGGTACGACTTGGTGGTTTCCGATTCCAGCAGTTGGCGTTCCGCTTGTTTGACCACGTCCAAGACAGGCGTCTTGCCATCTGAATCTTTATAGACCCCCACGCTTAGATTAATCTTGGCCGGATTCGGGTCTTGAGCAAAGGCTTCGTTCAGTCCCAGGATGGCGTCTGGGGGCGCCGCTTCTAACGATTCGAACATGAAAAATGACTTTCGTGCAGTTCTAGGCAATTCAACAATTCGACAATGGGCGAATCAAACGGTCACCCGTTAACCGACATGATATGATCCACACGGTTCGCGACAAAGGTGGCAAGGCGATTGCTTTTGGTTGTCGGCTGATGCGAATCAGAGCAAAGCGAAACGATGCCCAGTAGCAAGCGTTTGGAACCAATCCCGGTTGACCGCTGACAACAAGATCGGGCCGGAGGAAACGAATACACCTTACGAGCCGTTCTGCTGACCCCGGCAGCATGAACGTCATAAAACCGTTACAATTCGCTCGACCCCGACCGGTTTTTCGGCCGGACCGAAAGTGTGGTACGCTTCCAGGATATCGACGTGAAGCGTGGACCAGATCAACAGAAATCGTACTTGCCACCGGCGGAGCAAGGCGGAAGACAGAATAGATAATATTGCCATGGCTATATCGAAAGGAAAGTTGCTTGCCATTTGCATCGTGTGGCTAATCTTGTTTGGCTGCGCGGCGGTCGCTTGGAGATTTATGGGCGAAGAATCGGCTGAACGAGCGAAAGAGCAACAGTTGGAACAGACAAGCGGAACGTCGCAATACGAACATTTTGTCGATATGGCGTTGGACGCGTTCAGTGGTTATGCCATCTTGCGATCGGACGAATTTCGCAGCGAACTCCAAAAGCAACGCATCAAATTGACATGGCACGACGATCAAGCCGACTACCGAGCTCGTTTGCAAGGCCTCAAGTCAGGTAAGTATGACATGGCCACGTTCACGATAGATGCCTTGATCAAGGCCAGCGCTGAACTCAACGACGTCCCGGCCGTGATTGTTTCCATTGTTGACGAAACCAGCGGAGCGGATGCCATTGTGGGAAACAAACAGACGTTTCCCAACGTGGATGCGTTGAATCGGCCGAACGTACAATTCGTCTTAACCAGTGATTCGCCCAGCGAAACGTTGGCTCGAGTTGTCATCACTAACTTTCAGTTAAACCAGATTTCGGCCGATCCGTTCCAACGCACAAGCGGCCCGGCCGAAACCTACAAGCAATATCAGAATTCCAACGCAGCCGATCCCAAAGTCTTTGTGCTGTGGGAACCGTACGTTTCCCGGATTCTGGAAAACGACAACATGCACATCCTGGTCGATAGTTCTCGTTTCCGAGGCTACATTGTGGATGTTCTGGTGGTGAATCGAGACTTCTTGGCCAAAAACCAGTCGTTGGTTGAGAGTATTTTGGGAAGCTACTACAAAACGGCCTACGACTACCGTGACAAGATGGTGTCACTGGTGATGGCAGATTCCGCCAAAACAGGCGATAAGCTCAGTCAGTCGCAAGCGGAAACACTGGTGCGAGGTATCCGCTGGAAGAACACTCAGGAAAACTTTGCCCATTTCGGGATACATCAGAGCGAGTCGTTGCAGCACGTGGAAGACATGATCTACAACATTACTTCCGTGCTAAAGAAGACCAAGGCGATTCAAACCGACCCGTTGGATGGTCGAGCCAACCGGTTATATTTTGACAACGCGTTGAAAACATTACGTGATTCTGATTTTCATCCGGGATTGTCTGACGAACAAATTACTAGTGATCAAATCCAATTGCCCAAGTTAAACGACAGTGAATGGAATTCGCTGCAGGAAGTGGGCGAATTGAACGTGCCGCAACTGGTGTTTGCTCGAGGCACCGCCACTCTCACCGATAGCAGCTCGTTCGTATTGGACGAACTGGTGCGCACCTTGCGAAACTGGCCTCGTTATTATCTGATGGTCAAAGGCAACGCGTCTACTCGAGGAAACGCGGCGGCCAACGCCAAACTGGCGGAAGCACGAGCCCAAGCGGCGGCGGACTATTTGATTGCCAAAGGCGTCGACAAGAATCGAATTCGCGCCGAAGGAGGAAAGCCCAGCGGTCAGACCACCGTCACGTTTGTTTTGGGCGAAGCACCGTACTAATCATCGAAGCTTGGGAAAGTCATCGTTCGTTTCGAATAGCCCGTTTTTTGAAATCCTGAAGTCAGCAATGGACGACGTCAAAAAGAAAGTGTGGTTGGATGTTTTCGCTTCGCCAAGCACGCTGCTGCCTATGGCGGCGGGACTGACGGCATTGATGGCTTCGTGGGCCATCGGCGGTAGTCCGGCCATGAATTTTGCCGGCATCGCAGGCGTCCTGGGCGGGATCGGAGTATTTGCCAGTCGATTAATTTTAGGCTTGGACAAAATCACGCAAGACGCTTACGACCATGTCTTGCAGCGTCAGAAAAAAAAGCAAGCGGCCGAACTGGAAAACCTGGAGGCCAGACTGGTAAAGGATCGAGATTCGCGAACGCAAAACTGTTTACGAGAACTTCGGCATTTGTACGAACGCTTGCAAGCCAAAGTGGCCGACGGCAAGGTAACTCCGGCAGCCTTTGACGTCATCCAAGGTGTGGACAAGCTGTTTCGAACGTGCGTGGAACAATTAGAGTACACGCTGGAGTTGTACGAAACCGCCAAGACAATGCGAGGTCCGGCGCGAGAACACATATTGCAGCAACGTGAAGACCTGGTGAACGAAGTTTGCGATACGGTCATCCACTTGGGACATACCGTAGATCAATTCCATTTGG
>JAGQOZ010000606.1 GCA_020426955.1 Planctomycetales bacterium | reverse complement strand
GTCAACAGTACGCCCAACACGTTTGTGATTGCGGAAAACAGTCCGATCGGTACGTCGGTTGGCTTCGTCGATACAACGGGATTAGGTGACACGGTTATCTTGGATTTTGATCAACCCAACTTGCGTGAAGAACTACAGTTGGTTCCCGACGATCATTTGAACGGAGACGCAGCATCGCCGGTGGTGCTGATTGAATATTTGGATCTGCAGTGCCCAATTTGCCGCACGTATCATCCGATCATTCGTGATTTGGAAGAAGAATTCGAAGGCGAACTACTGGTTGTTTCGCGTCACTTCCCGTTGGAAGCATCACATCCAAATGCCTTGGATGCTGCTCGAGCTGCCGAAGCGGCCGACCGCCAAGGCCGCTTTGACGACTACGTAGACTTGCTGTATGAAAACCAAGACGACTGGGCCGATGAAGCCGATCCGCAATCGTTCTTCGAGGAATACGCGGCCGACCTGGGCTTGAACCTGACCACGTTCCTCCAAGACATGGATGATCCCGCAGTGTTGGAACGCATTCGTCGAGACCAAGAAGTAGCGCCCCAGATCGGCGCGACGGGTACTCCGACATTCTTCTTACAAGGCGAACAGCTAACCGACTTGCCCAACGATTTGAACGAATTTGAATCGCTGATCGAAGATGAATTGGATTTGGTCACCAGGCCGTTTTCCCTGGATCGCCGCACCGGAGAAATTTCGGTTCGCAGCGCCACTCAGCTTGATTTTGAAACCAATCCGTCTTTCACACTAGATTTGATTGTGACCAATTTGAACGGCGTGGTCTCGCCAGTGGAAGTCACTATCCTCTTGACGAATGTCAGCGAAGTGGCGCCCGTAGCCAACGCCGACGCGTATACGCTGGTGCAGGATACGACGTTACAAATCAACGCAACCAACGGCGTGTTGGCGAATGATTCGGATGAAGAGGATGATCCGCTGACGGCAGAATTGGTGACTTCGCCCGCCAACGGTACCCTGACGCTGAACGACGACGGTTCGTTCACCTACACGCCTAACGCCGGATTTGTGGGATCGGATTCGTTTACTTATCGAGCGACCGATGGCGTATTCGATTCGAATGCCGTCACAGTCAGTTTGGCGGTCACGCTGGACCAAGGCAACGTCGCTCCGACCGCTGTAAACGACGCGTATGTGGTGAATCAGGGCAACGTCCTGACCGTAGCTGCAGCTGACGGCGTCTTGAGGAATGATTCCGACACCGATGGCGACAGTCTGACGGCGTTTATCTTTACAGCACCCGCCAACGGCACGGTTTCGCTGAACCAAGATGGTTCGTTCACTTATACGCCGGTCAGCGGTTTTAGTGGAACCGATTCGTTTACCTATCGAGCGAACGATGGAAACTTGAATTCGACCGCCGCGATTGTGGCCATCACCGTTAACCCGGTCAACAATCGTCCGACTTCGGAAGCAGATCGGTACGAAGTAGACGAAGACGGGCAACTGGATGTGGACAACGTCAACGGCTTGCTGGCCAATGACGCAGACGCCGATGGTGACACGCTGACCGCTCAACTGCTGGACGGGCCTAGCAACGGTTCGCTAACACTGAACCAAAACGGCAGCTTTACCTACACGCCGGCCGCCGGATTTGTAGGAACCGAAACGTTTACTTACCGAGCGAGTGATGGTCAGCTGTTGTCGGACACCACTACGGTCACTATTGTGGTCAATCCGCAAAACGATACGCCAGTGGCGGTGGATGATACGTACGAAACCAACGAAGACAGTCCGCTGAATGTCGATGCGGTCAGCGGCTTGCTGCTGAACGATTCCGACGCGGATAGCGATACGTTGACCGTTACCGTGATCAGTCAGCCAACAAACGGCACGGTTGTTCTGGAAGAAACGGGTGCGTTCGTTTATACGCCTGCGGCCAACTTCTTTGGCTTCGATTCCTTCACTTACGCGGCGAACGATGGCACGGCAGATTCAAACGTGGCGACCGTGACCATCGAAGTGATCGGCTTGGATGATGCTCCGGTGGCCGAAGATGATCTCTTCACCATCGGTGTCGATGAAACGCTGACCCTTGCTGCCGAAATTGGCGTTTTGGCCAATGACGTGGATGCCGACGGCGATACGTTGACCGTGACACTGGTGACCGACGTGGAAAGCGGCACGTTGACGCTGTCGCCCGATGGTTCATTGGTGTACGAACCGACCAGTGGCTTCCAAGGCAGTGTGTCGTTTGAGTATCAAGTTTCCGACGGAGCTCAGTCGTCCATCGGTACGGCAACCATCATTGTGAACAATCGACCGGTCGCGCAAGACGACCAATATCAAGTGGACGAAGAACAAACGCTGACCGTCACAGCGGACGTGGGCGTACTGGCCAATGATGCGGACGCCAACAGCGATCCCTTGACAGCCGTACTACGTTCTGCACCCAGCAATGGATCGGTGACGTTGAATTCAGACGGTTCGTTTGAATACTTGCCGAACGCCAATTTCGCGGGGACCGATTCATTTACCTATGTGGCCAACGACAATCTGTCGGATTCGGAAGTCGCCACCGTCACGATCGAAGTGGCCAACATGAATGACTCGCCGGTAGCCAACAACGATTCCTATTCGGCCAACATCAATACGGAATTGACCATCAATGCCGTCAGTGGCGTCTTGGCCAACGATACGGATATGGAGAATGATTCGCTGACGGTCAGTCTGGTTGCCAACGTTAGCAATGGTTCACTGACGTTGAATGCTGACGGTTCGTTCAGCTATTTGCCCAATACGGATTTTGTCGGCACGGATACTTTCACGTACATGGCCAATGATGGTCAAGCGGATTCGGAAATCGCCACGGTGACCATTACAGTGGCCGATTCCGCGGTACAGCTCACCGCGGCAGACGATTTCTATTCCGTAGCGGTGGATGGTGTGTTAGATGTGAGCGAAGCGACCGGCGTGTTGGCCAATGATTCGCATTCCGGCAATCAGCCATTTGTGGCGGCGTTGATCACCACCGTGGCGAACGGAACGCTGGTCTTCAATACCAACGGTGCGTTCGACTATTCGCCGAACACCGGTTTCCGCGGCACCGATTCGTTTACGTATGCGATCACCGACGGAGTCAATGCGTCGACCGAAGGAACCGTCACGATCACGGTCAATTCCGCACCAGACGCTCAGGCAGACGCATATTCGACTCTGCCCGGACAACAACTTTCCGTCGATGCGTCGCAAGGCATTTTGGCCAATGATTCAGACGCCGACGGTGATTCGCTAACCATTACCGTGATCAATTCCACGGCAAATGGCGTGCTAGATGCGAGTGCCGACGGTTCGTTCAGTTATACGCCGGATGGCGGTTTCATTGGCACCGATTCCTTCACGTATACCGTTTCCGACGGCTTGGCCACGACGGACGAAATCACGGTGACCATTGTGGTTTCCAGCGGCAATACGCCTCCGACAGCTGTGGAAGACAGTTACGGCGTCGAGTTCAATGGCGAACTGAATGTCTTTGCAGCCCAAGGCGTGTTGGCCAATGATGCGG
>JAGQOZ010000605.1 GCA_020426955.1 Planctomycetales bacterium | reverse complement strand
CGGTGATGCCGAATGGACGCATGGAAATCCCGGTTTCTTCTCGCTGCGGTCTTGACGGAAGTTTCCACATGGACGCTAACGCGTCGGGCTAAGAAATTCCGCCGTAAAAACGCAAAATTCGCAACCGTCGGGCTAGGAACTGCCGTGAATTCGAGCGGCAAAATGTGACAACAAACAAGCCTCCCGGTCATCTAGGCCGCCATTCTACGGTTTAAGCCGTACTTGTCAACGTGTTAAACCGTAGATTAAGGCGAAGGGGAATTCATTGGCGGACGCAAAGTTGGCATTGAGATTGCGTCCGTAGCATGTCGCTCGAATCTTCTGGCTGCGCATTCATCGCTCATTGTGTCGCCTCTTGCTGCTGCTGTTCCGGTCTGCTGAAATATCGGCTTCGGCTGGCACTTATTTCTGTTTGGCGCAAAGGAGCATTCGCGGTGATTGTTGGAGTTCCCAAAGAGATTAAGCCGGACGAATACCGAGTGGCGATGTTACCGGTGGGCGTCGAGGAAATGGTTCGTGCGGGGCATCAAGTGTTGGTGCAAGCCGGCGCGGGGCTCGGGTCCGGTCTGGCAGACGCGGATTATCAGAAGGCCGGCGCCACGCTTGTGCAAACCGGCGACGAAGTATTCGCCAGCGCCGATCTGGTGATGAAAGTCAAAGAGCCTCAGCCTACGGAATGGCCGCTGATTCGACCTGGTCAAACAGTGTTCACTTATTTCCATTTCGCCGCCAGCCAAGCATTGACGCAGGCCATGGTCGATTCCGGTTCGACCAGCGTTGCGTACGAAACGCTGCGCGATGCGCATGGCCGTTTGCCGCTGCTGACTCCGATGAGCGAAGTAGCGGGGCGAATGAGCATTCAGGAAGGGGCCAAGTATTTGGAAAAGCCGCAGATGGGACGAGGCATCTTGCTGGGCGGCGTTCCCGGTGTGCCTCCGGCGCACATCACGATTTTGGGCGGAGGCGTGGTCGGCGCGAACGCAGCCAAAATTGCGGCAGGCTTTCAAGCAGACGTGGCCATTTTGGACATCAACATGGATCGCCTACGATATCTGGATGACATCATGCCGGCCAATGTGAACGTGTTGTTCAGTGATCGGCATGTGATAAAGGAAGAACTGCGATTGGCCGATCTGGTGATTGGTTCCGTATTGATTCCTGGTGCCAAAGCGCCCAATTTGGTTCTAAAGGAAGATCTAAAGCTGATGAAACCTGGCAGCGTGATCATTGACGTGGCGATTGATCAAGGAGGCTGTATTGAAACGTCACAGCCCACCTCGCACGCCCAGCCAACGTTTGTGATGGATGATGTGGTTCACTACTGCGTTACCAACATGCCGGGTGCCGTGGGTCGCACCAGTACCTTCGCGCTGTGCAATGTGACGTTGCCTTGGGCGTTGAAACTGGCAAATTTGGGCGTCGAAGCGGCGGCCAAGCAGTTCGCGCCGATCGCTGCTGCAGTGAATGTGCATGCGAACGAAATCACCAACCGAGCGGTAGCGGAAACGTTTGACATGCCGTACGCGGATCGATTCGAATCTTAGTCTTGACGCGTTGTAACGGATTGGACCGAATCTCGCGATTCGCTACAGTGATTCCGGTTGCGTCCAGCTATCGATTTGCGCTTGGAGTTCGGCAATCGAAAGTGATTTGGGGCGAAGCAAGCGTTCCATGATTTCGACTTCTTCCACGTGATTGGCCGCCAATCGGACTCGCTGCACTTCCTCTTCCAACGCCAGCAACCACGTTGGCGGTTCGAAGCCCACACCCGATGGCTCGCGCATCAGCAGCGCCGTTTCTTCCTCCAGAATTTCAAATGCATCCTTAGCGGTATTATTCATAGCCGGCTCGACTAACGCTCGCATCCGATCGATCACCATGGGACGCAAGAAGCGTTCTGCCAAGCGATCGGCGACGGTGGGCAGGCGCATGGCGTATTTGGCTTGCAAGCGAGAAAGTTTGCGAAGATACAGATTCGCTTCATCGGATGTTCGTTCCGTGAGCGCTCGGCGCCACATCTGCGCCGCTTCGTTACAGTTTTGTCGGACCAGCAGTTCGTGCGAAAGAACCACTGGGCGAAGGTTCCAGACCACTCGTTCATAGTTGTTCAACAGTCGCAGGAAATCCAGCAAATTGAACAACAAATCGCCTCGATCTGATTGCGTGGTCGTACTGTTGTAATCTCGATAGCTGGGATAATTTTCGACCACTGCTTCCAGGATCACGGTCAAGTGGCGAATCGCATCGTCACGGGAAATCACGGAATCCAAGTCCTGCAGCAGACGCAGTTCATCGTCACCGTGTTCCACCATTTGTTCCAGCCAATTGCCCACACCTTGATACAATATGCCTCGCACATTGGCCAACCCCAGAAACTGTTGTGTAAACAAATCGGCACCGTACGTTTGGATGAATGCGACCAAGGCATTCCATTCGTCCGCCGATTTCACTCGTTCCAAAACAGACAATCGCAGCGTCCGACTATGCGAAAGCCAGACGCCCAGCATTGATTCTGTCATGCGTTCCAGACAAGAGACCAACTGTGATTCTTGGTTCGAATCATCTCGCAGCGCCAAATCTTGGGTTTCGTTCATGTCTTTAGCGCGAATGATCATCTTCACCATGTTGCGATAGCCCATTTCGAAGAGATCATCAAATTCGGTCACTGCACCCGGACCGACAGGCGCACTGCGTTCCATGCGACGCACCAGTTGAATGATGGCTCGCGCTTCCGTCATCATTCCCAGTCGAGGCAACCAGGACAGCAGGGTGCGAATCAATTGCTGTCGCACTCGTACTTCAATAATGGTATTCGGATCGCCGGATCGAGCCAGCGGGACGTACAGTACTGGCTTGCCATTGAGCGCGCTATAGATTTCATCAAAGGCGGACAGTAATTCCACCGGTTCGCGCACAAAGGCCGCTCGCAGGAATTTCACGGTCTTGCGTTCTTCTTCGGACAGCGCGTTGAAAATGGCTTCGTTTTCAGGTTGATCAGGAATAGCGACCGCCACAAACGACATGGCTTCCACCACGTCCACGCAACACAAGATAATCTGTTCCAGCAGCATTTCCTTGATCATGCGCTGACGATCGAATTCAGCCATTGACAGAACGTCGCCGGTGGGTCGTGAAAGTTTGTGTTGCGAAACGGACTTCATCAACTGGTGCAATTGTTGACGAATGCCGTGCAGATGCTTCCACGCGTTGCGAAACAGATCGGTCAGATCGACGTCGTCCGGTTTGCGGCTTTGATCCACGCACCAAGCGACCGCAGCATATTTGCGCAACTTGGCCAGCGTATTCAGGAATGACAGCCGACCAACAATGTGGTCGTGCACTTGATCCAGGCGGTCGTTCCGCGAACTATCTACATCAAACAGACTGCTCTCCATGCCGTCATCCGTGCTGTCACGATAGACCACATCTTCGTACGCCGCGCCAAACAAATCGTCTTCTTCGTCCGGGTCTTGAGATTCTTCTTCGGACGGTTGGTTTTCGTTACTGGCAGCATTCTGGCCAAAAGGCTCCA
>JAGQOZ010000604.1 GCA_020426955.1 Planctomycetales bacterium | reverse complement strand
CTTCGCCGGCCTGTCGACATTGTCATCGATCAATGCGGGAGCTTCGTTTCGTACTCACTCGGATCAATCGACGGCGTCACTGCGGACGAGGTACACGCGGAAACATAGCATGAACCAGGTTTTCAGCATTCTTCATGAAATCATGTTACACTCGAGTCCAATGTTTTTGCCCATTCCGCGAGCAATCCATATGAAACGCAAGCTTTTCCACTGGTATATCGTCGTCGTTGCGACTTCGGTCGTCGCGCCGCTTTGTGCCGATGAAGGTCTGTCCGCACAGTTGTTTGTGCGGCGAGTGCAATCGATTCTGAGCGAAAAATGTTGGGCGTGTCACGGAAATGATGCCAACAATTTTGAAGGCGGTTTAGATCTGCGTAGCCTAGCGACCGCGTTGCAAGGTGGTGACAGCGGCAAACCTGCGATGGTGGTCGGCCAGCCCGATACGAGTCCGCTGATTCTGGCCTCGCTGCGAACTGACGACACGTGGTCCGCGATGCCGCCAAAAGAAGCAGAACAACTAACCGAACAGCAGATCGAGTGGCTGAAATCTTGGATCGAAACCGGTGCCGCTTGGCCAGACGAAAAACGCATTGCAGAAATTCAGCGTTCGCACGCCGACGCCTGGTCTGCCGAAGATGGCGTCACCGTGACCACATCGGGCGGACTATCCGACGAATGGAATCGCCGTCGTTACCAGCCAGAAAGTCTGTGGGCGTATCAGCCTGTGCAAAAGCCCATTGTGGCGGTAACGAATTCAGCCGCGATTGACCAATTGATTTTCGATCGCCTGCCAGATGGATTGCAAGTGGCACCGGCCGCCGACGCCAGAACGTTGATTCGCCGAGCATCATTCGACTTGATCGGTCTGCCGCCTGCGCCAGATGAGATTGCTGCGTTCGAACAAGCCTTCGCCGCAGATGAAGATGCGGCGGTCGCGGCGTTGATCGATCGGCTATTGTCCAGTCCGCACTACGGTGAACGAATGGCGCAGCATTGGCTGGATGTGGTTCGGTACGCGGACAGCAGCGGTTTTGCCAACGATTATGAACGAGGTAACGCGTGGCGATATCGAGACTACGTGGTGCGCGCGTTCAATGATGACAAACCGTACGATCAGTTTGTGCGCGAACAATTGGCCGGAGATGAAATGGATCCAGATGATCCCGAGATGCTGATTGCAACGGGATTTCTACGCATGGGGCCGTGGGAGTTGACTGGCATGGAGGTGGCTCGGATCGCTCGACAACGTTTTCTGGATGACGTCACCAACAGCGTAGGCGAAACGTTTCTGGCTCATTCGCTCCAGTGTGCTCGCTGCCACGATCACAAATTTGATCCGGTGCCGACACGAGATTACTATTCGATTCAAGCCGTGTTTGCCACCACGCAATTGGTCGAACGCGCAGCACCATTTTTGCCGCACGAAAACGTCAGCGGTTTTGACGAACAAAAATATCTGCAGCAAATTCGTGAAGAACACATCGCGACACTCGAACAACTCGACGCCACACTGATGCAAAATGCGGCCGCTTGGTTCGAACGGACCGGTAAAGATGCAACCAAGTGGAACACGACGGTGCAACAAATCTTGCAAGCCACCGCAGGCGACAATTTACCGCCGTCCAAGAAACCATACGACAATCTTTTCGCGAAAGTTCGCAACCGCTTGGTCGCTCAAGGCGTGCCGCAAAGCGAATTCCCGCCCAAGCTGGTCGATTTCACGCCAGAACAATTTGGCAAGGAGCGGATCGCTCGCAAAGGCCTGGAACGCCTGAACTGGGAATTGGAACGCTATCAACCTTTTGCGTTGGCGGTTTACAACGGTCCCACGCCGTCTTATCGATCGGTCAATTCGCCTCTGCGCATGCCGTCGTCTGATGCGAACAAAAACAAGGCTGACGAATCATTTATCTTAACGGGCGGAGATGTCTTTTCGCGCGCAGCAAAAGTGACTCCGGGTGTGCTAAGCGTGCTCGGGAATCTGGACAGCACCATTCCCAATCAGATGCATGGGCGGCGATTGGCGTTTGCAGATTGGGTGGCGCATGAAGAAAATCCGTTAACGTCGCGAACCATTGTCAATCGAATTTGGATGTGGCACTTTGGTATACCGTTGGCTGGAAATCCCAACAATTTTGGCAGCACGGGCAAGCCGCCGACGCATCCGGAATTGTTAGACTACTTGGCGGCTACGCTGGTAGAAAGCGATTGGTCCATCAAGTCGCTGCATCGATTGATCATGAACAGCAGTGCGTATCGCAGAAGTGCCACGCTCGCCAATATCCAACAGCTGGAAAAGCTGGATCCGCTGCGAACCAGCTACGCCGCCTTTCAGCCTCGGCGCCTATCCGCTGAAGAACTACGTGACGCCATGTTGTCAGTCAGCGGCGAATTGAATCTTACACTCGGAGGTATTCCCAATCGGCCCGAAATCAATTTGGAAGCCGCCCTGCAGCCACGGATGGTGATGGGTACGTTTGCGGCGGCGTGGGTGCCCAATCCGTTGCCGGCACAGCGGCATCGGCGTTCGTTGTATTCGCTTAAACTACGAGGTCTCCGTGATCCGGCCATGGAGGTCTTCAATGCGCCGGCGCCCGATTTTTCGTGCGAACGTCGCGAAGTCAGCACCGTCACGCCGCAAGTGTTTTCGCTGTTTAATGGTCATGCAAGCTACGCTCGAGCACTCGCTTTGGCCGCTCGCGTGTTGCGCGAGTCTGATTCGCAGTCGGACGCCACAGCAATTGGTCGTTGCTTTGAATTGGTGTTGGGCCGAATGCCTAGCGCCGACGAATTGGACGCTTGTTTAAAGCATTGGCAGCAGATGGAATTCGAACAACAGCGGATCGAACCGGTTCGCACAACGCCGCCTTTGAAAGTGGTTCGCCACGCCGTAGAAGAAAACACGGGCGAACCGTTTTCGTTTGAAGAAACACTTTATGCGAATGCCGATTTTGTTCCCGACTTGCAGCCAACTGATTGCACCGTGAAAACTCGCGCACTAGCCGACATCTGCTTGGTACTGTTCAACACAAACGAGTTTGCTTATGTTTACTGACCGCCGACAATTCATTTACAGCTTGGGAGCTTCTTTGGGTAGCGTAGCGTTGACTTCGCTACTGGCCGCCGATCAAGCCAGTGACACGGATACGTCACTGGTGTCACCCGCACCGCATTATCCCGATGCCAAGGCCAAGAATTGCATCTTTCTGATGATGGAAGGTGGTCCTTCGCACATTGATACGTTTGACCCAAAGCCCGCTTTGGACAAAATGCACTTAAAAGAGTTTGTGCGAGAAGGCGAACAGAAGTCGGCCATGGAAAGTGGCAAGCGATATTACGTACGTAGTCCGTTCAAGTTCATCAAGGCAGGCGAATCCGGCGCGGACATGGCCGAAAATTGGTCGCATTTGGCAGGCGTTGCGGACGAACTCTGTTTTTTTCGCGGGTGCACCGTAGATAGCGTCAATCATCCCACGGCCATGTATCAGATGAATTGCGGCAATCGGTTTGGAGGTGACCCCGGTCTGGGAGCGTG
>JAGQOZ010000603.1 GCA_020426955.1 Planctomycetales bacterium | reverse complement strand
AATCGATCGTCGGAATAGCCCAACAACCAGCCTCGTTCAAAATCCCCGTTGTCTTGCAGGCAGCCAATAATGCCGCCCCACGTCAAGGGTTCATCAATTCGCACCCACGCTTCGGCAGTGAATTGTCGTTGGGGAAGAAGCTTCGACTTAACATCTCGAGTGACTTCGTAGCCGCCGATACTGTTGTCGCATTTGGCTGATTGGAACGAACCGGTTCGAAAAAGCTGAATCCGACCGTTAACTGAAATGGTCGAATCGCCCGCCAAATCTTCTACCGCCAGACCTTGTACGTGCGGACGCTGAAAAACCCAGCGATTCACCAACTGGTTGGACTCGAACGGCGGAACCGGTACAAGACCTTCCAAGTTTTCGATCGAATTCGGTTCTGCCACAGAATCGTCATTCGCGTTGTCAGCAACTGTCTGGTCGCCTGCACGAAATGCGTGGATGGCACCAGTATCTGTGCTCACAAACAACGTGCCATTGGCAATTGCCAGTCCATATGCCTTACCATCTACGACAATTCGGCCTTGTCGTTTTCCGTCGTTGGCGCTGTACGCGACCACTTGATCCTGGCCGCCGGTGAAAATCGTGTTGCCTGCCAGCGCCATGGTAAAAGGACATTCGCAGTCGGTAGACCACGTCGATTGACGCGTTGCATAGTTGGCAGCCGAAATCGCATGATCCGTTTGAATCAAAGACGTATCGCCAGCCACAATCATGGCGTTGCCACTTTGAAACGACGCCACGGTTTCTCGCGTCTGCAGATTGCTGGCCGTGAGCCACCCCGTTTTGTTTCCGGGACCATGAAACACCGAATCCTTTGTCAAAACAACAAACGATCCGCCGCCACCGCTCAAGCTGCCCAAACTCTTGCCGTCGCTGACTTGAAACATCTGCGGTGGAACTCGGCCTTGAGGCGCAATCAACAATTTGCCTGGTGCAATTGCCATGGGGCCTTCCATGGTGGCGTCTTCCATTTCATTGACGTACAGACCATCGCCTTCGTGCGAACCAGTCAGCGCATCCACCGCGCACAAGTACGACTTCTCCCACGGCAGCAGCGACGCGCCGAAGTACGCGATCCCATTGTCTACCAAGACGCCCGTTCGAATCGGCCATTGCGAAATCAATCGACCGTTGTTCAGGACTTTTCGCTTGGTAGGACGAGGCTGAAATTTCCAGACCAATTGACCATGGTTCGCATCAACACAATAGGCAAAGCCGTCGTCCGAACCAAAGTAGACTTTGCCATCCGCGTAAGCTGGCGCAATGCGAACTGGTCCTTCGGCGTAAAACACCCAGATCTCTTTCCCGGTCGCAGCATCCAAGCATCGCACGCATTCTTCTACCGAGGATGCAAACCAAACTCGATCTCCAACACTGACCACATGGAACACGGGATCGTAATTCCGCATCGACTTTAAGCCTTTGATGCCAGCATACGCGTCCCATTTGGCCGGGCCGGACCAAGCGGATTCGGGCGGACCAGACGACTTCCATGTCCAAGCTAAACTTAACTTTTGCGAGTCCAGGTTTTCCAGTGACTTGGCGTTTCGCTGGTTGTTTTGCTGAAAGACAGGCCAGTCGTCGCCGTAACAAGACAAACCGTTCGGTAAAACCATGACTAACATGGCCATCATCGCACACGAGATGGCAAACTGCCGACGAAATTGGGCACCCATGATCTGCTCCAGGAAGGCGACCTTATCTGATTCGAAAACGGACAGTGACTTACGATTGTCATCACTGCGTCGACCCTGTTCGCTCTGCTGTCGTCGCGAGAGTCGTTTCTAAAACCATGGTTTAACACTGTTAATGGGCAATAGCAACCAGATACCTGTAGACTGCCATGTTGTCAGGTGCCTTGAAGCGGTTGTTATTGGGCTTTGCATTAATTTTCCATGAACTTGCAACGAAAAAAACGGCATGCGGATGTCTTCATCCGCATGCCGTTGCGAGGTTTACCAGGAAAACACGCTGTGTGTGGCAACTAGTTCTTTCGGCCAGCTCGATTGTTCGCTCGTTGCTGCATCGCGCGGCTTTGATTTCGAACCTGCGCCGCGCTGCTGGCTCCTTTCCGCTGTAACGCATTAAAACTGCTGGCTCGAGGTCGAGCGGTCGCGCGAGAACTCGGTGGCGTCGACCGTATTTGCGGTTGCGGTCGCTGAAGCTGTCGCGGCGCCGTGGAGACGCGATTCGCATTCACGCCACGGTTCCGAATTTGGCTGGGCGAAACCGCGTCTCTGGCTTGGTTCAGATTTCTGGTTGCCCGAGGCGTTTGGGTTGCTCGTGGCGTTTGAACGCGAACCGCATTGGGTCGCACGGTACTACGCGGTCGAACGGAATTCGGTCGACTCGTTCGATTCGGTTGCAGCACACCCGGCGTCGAATTCAACGATTTGGTAGCTCGGGGTTGAATGGTTGTGCCGCGCCGAGATGGCTGAATGTTGCGAGGAACGTTGTTGGGACGAACCACGTTGTTTCGGCCTCCATTGTTTG
Source organism: Planctomycetales bacterium (assembly GCA_020426955.1). Taxonomy (GTDB): domain Bacteria; phylum Planctomycetota; class Planctomycetia; order Pirellulales; family Pirellulaceae; genus JAGQOZ01. Next base: position 1,043 of record JAGQOZ010000603.1, on the reverse strand, counting down.
ACGGTGTAACGACGTTCGGCCGCAACACTTGGCGATTTCCCGAAGTCTGATTCGGAACCGCTCGAGGATTAACAACGCCGGCGTTTTGATTTTGATTTCGCGAACGCTCTAAAACCATTTGACGAATGCGGTCGCGCGTGTCTCGATTGGTTGCGTTGGAATTCGCACCGTTTCGACTCAAGCGGTCTAAGCGAGTTGTCTCTTTTGGGTTCGTATCCAAGGGAGTCAGAACGCTTGGAACGCCTCGATTACCGCCGCGAACAACGTCACCTCGATTACCGCCGCGAACGACATCACCTCGATTTACCAGATTCGGCTGTGCGTTGCCGGCGTGACGTTTTCCGGTTGCCTGCGATTGACCTCGGTTTCCGCCGCCCTGTCGTCCGACATTTCGATTCAGATCTTTATTGCGACCGGCCAAGACTTGTCCCTGATGATCAAACCGAATCGCCTTATAACCAGCGTGGTTTGGCACCTTGCGAAGTGATTCGGCATAGGCCAGCGTATTGTGCCGACCTCCATCGCGGTGATGGTGACGGTAATCATGGAAAGTTCTCGACGGCCGTTGGTCTCGGTGTGACGAATAAAAGTTATAGCGGTCTCGCAAGTAGTTGTAGGGATTGTTATAGCGACTGCGATTCGACCAGCTAAAGTAAACGAATAGCGGATCGTAGTAGCGCCTGGAAAGCGTGGTGTACGAATACCAAGGCACAAATCCGTAGTTCGTATAGGCTGGTCCATAGTAGTCGCCAAAATAGTAGTGACTATAACCGGGACGAACCCACAGTTGATCTAACACATTGCCAAACGACACGACGACCGTCGGCCGATAGACAAAACCAGGTCGGAATACTTGACGATGGAACGTCGCCGGCGCGAACAACACACCTCGATTGTTCCAATGGTAGTCCCAATACCCTTTCACAAAAATGCAGCCCTGCGGCCGGCGTACGTAGTGATCCGGAATCCACATCCAGTTTTCGTGACAAGGCGACCAAAAACCGGGACGCCAGGCGTACGACGTGTTCTGGTACAACCATGTT
>JAGQOZ010000602.1 GCA_020426955.1 Planctomycetales bacterium | reverse complement strand
GGTTGTTATGGAAGGCAGAATTAATTAGTTCCAAACTCATGCCGCCACCGTCATGCGGCGCGCCCCAAATCCAACCCCGTGAACCTCGATCATTTGGCCCTGGTGTACGAACCGACCAATCGCCTTGGCTGGCATAGGAAACCGTATCGGCGACAAGACCTTCCTCGGTTACCAGCTCTACCGTTTCACCGTTGTTAGACAACTTGCCGGTCCAGTTGCCCACCACGTTATTCACGCCGGGATATTTAGCTTGAAACGATGCCACATTCGCAGCCACGACCAAGTAACCATTGGCGGGAATCGAAACGGCAGGGAACGTAAAATCGACGCCTCGAGTAAACCGCCAGCCGGCCAAACTGATTGCCTGCGAAGATCGGTTGTGCAGTTCGATAAATTCTTCGTCGATGTTTTCGGCGTCGGTCAAACCTGCCCGAGGCAGGCTGTACATGAGTTCGTTGATGACCACGGAATTCCGAGCGTTGGCGGGGTTGGTGGAATTCGCACTTCCCGGTGTCGCGAAGGGCAACACGCCTTGCGACTGCAGATCCAAGCTTAAGCCGTAAGAAACGTCGGCCGTTTGCGCGGGATAATTCGGTGCGTACGCGAATTCGACTGTTTGACCGTCCGGGCGAATCAGTCCCAGGTATTCGCCATCACTCGAAAGCTTAAAGTTGGTGTGCAATTGCGACGCCGGGTTCGAGCGATCTTTGCCCGAAGCAAATACCACCATATATCCATTGGCGGGAATGGTTACATCAGGAAACGCCCACTGATTCAATTCGCTTTCAGAATCGGTCAAATACCAACCGTTCAGATTGACCGCGGTTGCGTCCGGATTGTGGATTTCAATCCAATCCGAATAGTCACCATCGACATCTTGCAGAGTTGAGTCATTCACCGCCATGAATTCGGAAATCACGGGCGCCAGGACTCGACGGTCCTCCAAGCTTTCCAAATGGGAATATCGACTTCGCTTATTGCGTCGCAAACCTTTACCGTCGGTGCCAAACATCTTCAAACTGCCTCGTTCTATTCCGTTACTTGACCATCGACCGGCGTTTTGGCCGTATTATGAACATACCGTTAGCGCGGAGTTCAGAACCAGTGAAATAACGCCAGTTTGTATACTAACGTACTCAGGCGATTTTGGCTTCAAACAGTTTAGTTCGGCTGACTTTTGGAGCGGATTTCTAGGCATTTCTGGGCTTCGTCGACCCATTCGCTGGCCCACGGCTTATTGCTGTAAAGTCGGATAATCGAGTGCAAAATCTGAATTGCATCGTCGTCTTGCTGGGCCGTTCTGGCGGTATCCAAAGCCAACATGACTTTTTGCTTATGTTGTTCATGAAGAACGTCCATGCGTTGCTGCAGTTGATTCAGGTCGGATTGAGCCAGCTGCAGGATTTGCCGAGTCTGATCGTCGTCGTCTTTGCCAAAGGCTTTGGTCAGTGCGTCTAGCTTCAGCCATCGCGACGATTCATCTGGGTCTCGGAGTGTTTCCAAGTACAACTGCTCGATCGGAGACTGGCTGGCGGTACTTCGCAGTTTGGCTTTCAATTCCAGCTGTTTCCGACGTTTCATTAACTTAATTTCTTGTTGAATATCCTCAATCTCAGTCGCTCGTTCATCGTCCGGAAATCGTTCCAAAAATTGCTGAACCGGCGACGTGGCGCCTAGCAGTGCACGAGGTTCGTCGCTGGCGACCAAATCCATGATTTGATTGTGAAGTTCATCGGCAGACGGCGGACCGAACCAAGTACGTGCGAACACGACCAATCCGCCTAGTAACACCAGCAACGCTAAGGAGACCAGCCCGGAAGCCAGCCAATTAGAATGATCGCCGTGCGAATCGTCCTGCGGTGATACTCGCGTAAATGAAACAGGCTGAGGCGATACCGACGTATCGTCGTCCGCCAGGATTTCCACTTGGTCAGGCGCCGCGGCAGCATCAATCGGCGCCGTGGGATTCTCTGTAATTTGCGCCGCAAGACTCGGCGCATAAGACGCGGGCTGTTCGTCAGTGTCACGTTCGCTGATGGGCACTACGTCCTGGTCATCGCGGGCGGCCGATTCGGGCTGCGCGTCGGCCAAACTTAGTGCGTGCTCCATCGCCTTTAACCGATGTGACAAGGCCAACGCCGTGGGCACTCGATCTTGAGGCAACTTTTCCAGCAATTGTTCGATGGTTCGCGCCAACGGTTCGGGAACGTCGGGATTCAATCGCCGAATTGGCACCGGATCTTCGTAGCGAAGTTTGTGAACCACTTCGGCCACCGTCTTTCCGATAAACGGTGGTCGGCCCGCGAACAGCGCGTAAAGCACCGCACCCAAACTGTACAAATCCGCTCGTACACTGGCCGGTTTCCCCTCAGCCTGTTCGGGCGCCATATAGTCCGCGGTGCCGAGTACACTGCCGGTAGTGACGCTGGTTGAACCAAAAAGCTTGGCAATGCCAAAGTCAACCAATTTGATTTGGCCGGTGCCGTCCAGTAGCAGATTTGCCGGTTTCAAGTCGCGATGAATCACGCCGCTGTCATGGGCGTGCTTCAGTGCCGCACAAATATCAATGGCAATGCGTATGACTTCTTGCCATCGAAAAACTCGCTGGCGGCGAAGTTCGTCCTGTAGACTGACACCTTCAATTCGTTCCATGGCGTAAAACAAGTTGCCCGCTTGTTCTCCATAACCGTACAGCTGCACAATATGCGGATGTCGCAGTTTCTTGAGCGATTCAATTTCCGCCTCAAAACGGTCTCGGAAGCTTTCGTCCATCGCCAATCCGGCTGCCAGTACCTTGATGGCCACCTGATGGTCCGTGCCCGTTTCGACGCCTGCATAAACCGTCCCCATCCCGCCTCGTCCTAAAACGCCGGTCACCTGATACGGGCCAAGTTCTTGAAACGGAATCGGGACTTTGCTCATGCCGCTTTCTTGTCGTCGCGACGACAACACCTGTCATCAGTTTGATACCACACTGCCATGCATCAAGATCCGCCATTGTGCTTTCGGCGGCCACAATTTTTTCATTGTAACTCATGTATTCATTAGAAGTTACGGTGCTTTCACAGAATGCAAGATTGCCGTGCTGGCATTGCTGATGCACAGGATGGCAGCAGAAACGGGCATATGGGTTGTGCCTTGACGGAAAAACCATTTTTGCCATGGAGACTGAATGATGATTACCAAACCACTGGCCGTTGGAACCTTTCTTTTCGCAATGCTGAGCGTTACCAGCGTGTATGCAAGCGGCTGTGAACACTGCCGTGAGCTTCGTCGTGACTATAACCACCGTATCGAATGTGCTCGGCACGACCACGAAGCCGCGTGTCGCAATTTGCGAGATCACTGGCATGCCAACCGAAGTCACATGCTGGACGAAATTCACCACACAGCTACGTGTCGCCATCCGGGACGTCACGTGACTCTGCGTCGACTGCACGAAGAGCTGGTGTGCTTGGATCGAGACTACCATGCGGCGCGACGCGATTTGAACCGAGCGTTTGCGGAAAAGAATCGCTGCTTGATTCGCGATCGAGAAGCCGCTTTG
>JAGQOZ010000601.1 GCA_020426955.1 Planctomycetales bacterium | reverse complement strand
CACAGCAGCTTGATGCCCGTTCGCTGTTGTTCTTCCTTTAAAGCTGCGGCCACCGCATCAAAGTTCTCATGGCTTTCTGCCAGTGTTTTTCCTTCCGGCGCAACGTCTCGATCATGAAATGCGTAATAAGGCGCACTCAGCTTTTCCATGAATTCAAACGCCACTTTAACTCGCTTAACAGCGTTGTCTACCGATTCGCTACCATCGTCCCAGGGACGCTGCATGGTTCCGGCGCCAAACGGATCGCTACCGTTGCCGCGAAAGGTGTGCCAATACACAACGCTAAAACGAAGATGTTCCTTCATCGTTTTGCCTTCGATGACTTCATCTTCGTTGTACCAGCGATAGGCCAGCGGGTTCTTGGATTCCGGACCTTCGTAAAGAATCTTGCCAACTTCAGGGAATGCAGACATCTGGGTTCCTTTCTGCGAATCAGAACGATCCAATCGTGCGCCAACGAGTGGCGATGAGCTTATTAACAGTGATATTAAGAATCCGGCATCGTAGCAAAAGTTGACGAATTCGCGTAGCAGGTGACCGCCTAAACTAGGTCTTCTTCTTGAGGATAAAATCGCCCCAAGTGGCGGACAGTTGGCTGATGGCGAACAGGAGTTTTGCCTTTGCAGGAACGACAATTTCCGCTTCCCGGCGCTGGCATCCTTGCAGAATTCTTTGCACCAGCCAATCCGGTGCGATGGCTTTGACTTTAACGCCACCGCCAGGTTGTTTGGCAGTATCAGGCAAGTCGGTGGTCTGATTCGCATAGCGTTGACCGGCGTCGCTACGTGCAATCGGGCCGGGGCAGACCAGCATGGGATGCAAACCATTCGGCTGCAATTCTAACCGAAGTTGTTGAAAGTAAGCGGCCAAAGGAAACTTGGTGGCGGGATAGGCTCCTAAGTAGCGAGACGCCGATTTACTGGCCAGCGAACCGATTTGCACAAAATGACCTTTGGACTCCAATAACATGGGCAAGGCAGCTCGGACCGCTCGGACCGCTGTCAGAAAGTTGACCTCCCACATTTGTTGAAAATCGGCGGGCGAAGTATCCGCAATGGCTTTGCGGCCAGACTGACCAATGGCGTTGAAAACCGCATCCAATTTTTGAAAATTTGAAAAGAGTTCCGAAGTGGATTGATCGTCGCCCAGGTCGGCAGTGGCAACCTGCAAAGCGTCCGATTCGGAATTTGGACATTTGGCAAGAATGGCGTCTCGTGCAGCGTCCAATTTTTTCACGTTCCTGGCCACCATGGTCACGTTCGCTCCGGCGGCAAACAGTTGAGCAGCGATTTCCAGGCCCAATCCCGACGACGCTCCTAAAACCACAGTGGACTTGCCGTGCCAATAATGTGGATCCACCATTGCGTTTATCCTAACCGGTGCATTCAGGAAGTTTGCCGAAATAGTACGAGCGTTCTCGGATCAATTCGAATCAGGCTATAATACAGACTCGTCGTTTGCAGCGAACCCCAGGACATTTTGGCGCGCAAGAATAAATTGATTTTCCATGCGAATTCAGCTACCTCATTGGACATCTCACCGGCGACGTTCGTTACTAGCGTTCGGCGTATCTGCGTTGGTCCACATTACGGCGATTGCGTCATTGTTGGCGGTTCGTACGGAAATGCCCCATCTAAGCCGACTAGCGGCCTCTGATTCCGCAATCTCGATTCAATTGCAGTTTTCGCCCGAGTCGCTTTCGCAGCCAGCAACGCCGCAGGCGGGCCAAGAAGTGGTGATCATGCCTCGGGAAGCTCGAGTAGCCAAGAAAGTCTGGAGCGTCACGTCCAGCGATACCGAGTTGACTGCGACCGATACGGATACCGATGTTTCAGAAGACCATCGGCCGACGGAACCGCCACAAGAAAAAGTGGAATTCGACGCAAATGATCTACCAGAACCGGCTGACCTGCAGCGGCCGTTGGTGCGCCAGCCATCGTTGGCGTCACCCACCGTCATTCCAACAAAAGCCACAGCGGTTGATCTTAGCGGCAACGTACCGCCAATGTATCCCATGGATGCGTTCCGCCAAGGCTGGGAAGGGACGGTCTTATTGCGAGTTTGGATTCGGGCGAACGGAGACGTCTTTAGGGTGGAAATAGCCCAGTCCAGCGGTTTTGCCATCTTGGATGCCGCAGCGGCCAACGCGGTTCGCAAATGGCAAGGTCGACCGGCCGAAGTAGACGGAGTGGCTCGTGATACGGTAGAAATCTTACCAATCGAATTCCGTCTGAAGTGATCTTTTAATCAGCGTTGATAAATCGGCAGGAAGCCTCGATCCAATTGCAGAATCGTCAAGTTGATGGACGTAATGTAGATGGGGCCAATGTTGCCGCTCCACGAACCATCGGTCACTTGATCTTGGACAATTCGATTATTGATGCGATCTCGGAAGTCAATCCAAGTTTGGCCGCCTTCGCGATAAACCACTTGCGAATAATACAAATACGCGTAATGCCAATGTCCAAACAGTTCCGCGTTACCTCCCAGACGATACAGATTCTTCTTGCAATATTCCATCATGTCGGGAACGTGTTCGCTGTCATAGTCACCTGCATTGAACAAAGCGGCCAGCGCGGCAGCAGTGATGGCGGGTCGCGACGCTCCTCGGTTTTTACTGCTGTACGAAATTCCTCCATCCGCATTCTTGCAGTCATAAATGTATTGCTTGGCCGAATCAATGACCTCCTTGGAAACGGGAATCCCAGCATTACGACATCCACGTAGCCCTTGCACTTGAGTGATCGTAGTGGACCCTTCGTCAAAATTATTGCCATCTTTGGCACTGATGTAGCCCCAGCCGCCAGAAGGCGTTTGAGCTTGACCACTGAATCGGACCGCCTTTTCCAAGACTTGCTTCAATTCGGCGCGACGATCTTCGTCTTCTTCTTCGCCTAAAACTTGGGACAGGAACAGCATGGAAAACCCATGACCGTACGTGTAGCGATTGTCTTGCAGCGGGTCCCCAATCAAACCGTTGTCGCGAACCTTGGTCATCAGGTAGTCCACGGCGCGGCGAATGTTCTTGGCATAGGGACCTTGAGTGGTAGTGGAACCGGAACAAAGCAATGCGGTACCCGCCAACGCAGTCATGGCAGTGGGATAACTTTGAGCGGTCCAGTGTCCTAGCTTGGACTGAGATCTGGCAACCCACGCCAGCCCTCGATCTACCGCGTCCTGAATTTTGGGATCCAACTTGGCGGCCTGTGCGAACCGAGGCCAACTGGAGCAAGCCGAACTGGCAACGGCAACGGCGCATGTGCGAAGAGCCTGGCGTCGATTCATGGAAAATGACATAAGGAAAACTCCCTTGTTGCCTTGGGGCAAACTTGCGGTGCTAGCATTTTAACATGCGGACCGACGCTGATTCGGATTTCCGTACCGTTACCTATTCTTGCATTTTTTGAGCGCAAATGGGGTTCGGCAATTCGCAATTCGACGTCTTTGTTCGCGATTCGCAACCAATGGATGTGGTTTATCGGATGTTTTCCGTCGTTATTTGTTACCTAAACGGCCGATCAGCTTCGTTTCTATCATTCATGCAGTTCCGGGCGGATGGAAGTCGAACAATAGGTGG
>JAGQOZ010000600.1 GCA_020426955.1 Planctomycetales bacterium | reverse complement strand
AAACGAGTAACCGTTTCATAGTTCTTGAATTCGGTGCCCACCACATCCCATTGGCTCACTTGCTGCTTCAAATTCACCGTGGCAGACATTCGGGGCGGACCGTAGTCATAGATGGAATGTTTTCCAAAATGATCGATTACGGCGGGTTCGCGGACCGTTTCCCATTGGTCGGCCACCCAGCGTTTCTCTTTTTCTGTTTCCATGCGATCGATTTCTCGAAGATGATCACTGAGCGCCTGCTGCATGCCCACTTCTAGCAGTTGCTGGCGGTCTGGAAGCGAACTGGAAGCGGCGTGAATCCGAATGATGTATTCGCCGTCAAAGGGGAGCTGAAAGTACTTGAAGCCCACGTTGGAATCCCAACGTTTGCGGCGAATGATCACACTGCCGTTGCGTTCTGGATTGCCATGCCCTAGCACTCGAGCCATCACGTGCATACGTCCGTCTCGTCCCGCCACCGGGACAATTCGATCTGGATAGGCGGAACTTTCTACTTCAAAGTGCCATGTTCGCCGCAGTGTTTTCTTGGTCGATGCGAAGGCAAATTCGACCGCTTCTTCTGCCGCTTCCAGATATTGTTCAATATGCAAAGGAGACAGTGTGAGCGACTTGCGTTGGTTGTCGAATCCGTCACTGGGCGGATCTTCCGGCAGCAAGGACTCGACGTCCAACCGTACGCCCAACAGATCAAAAATCGTATGCTCATATTCCGATCGGTTCATACGGCGAATCACATTTGAACTTGGTGCCTTCGCTTCCAGCGCAGTCAATAGATCTACTAGGTGCCGAACCATATCAGCTCGCGCGTCCGAATCTAGATTCGCTTCCGTGGCGTCTGGAGGTGGCATCTGGTTGGTGCGAACTTGCCGCAAGATGCGATTCCAGGTCGGTTGTGCGGCGGCTTCGACTGTCAATTGATTCAACCGAATTCCGGCTTCGGCTTCGTCCGCTTGATGGCACGCGACGCAGTGCTGCTGGAACGCAGTTTGCAACACAGGATTCAGGTCCTGCGCATTGGCAATGGATTGGTATCCAGCAAGCAGCAAAAGGGCAGTCAAGTAACAAAAGGAATGCATGGTTGGCATCATCAGAAAATCGGGCGGAAACGTATTTCCTGATTATACCTCGCCAAGTGCTCTGTGCTGGAAAAAGAATGCGGTCGATTCCAGGGAAGGCGGCGATTCCTTCGCGAAGGCCGATTCGGCGGCAATTTCCATTCGTCGCAAGTTCTTCTTGTTCGAATTGTGTTGACTTAGCGCCGACTTAGCGCCGGTACCGGAACGTATCGGTACCTTGTAGGGAAGACATTCGAAGCGTACGATTCGGGGCGAGGCTTTGCGGAGAAAGCGGTTGGCGTACTGTGTTGACTGGCCGGAAAGTTGGCGTGTTATCGAAAAGAAATCGAGCGGTTTATGAAAGCGTTAGTAAAGCGAGAATCGGGCCCGGGGTTATGGTTGGAAGAGGTGCCCGAGCCGACGATTGGTTTGAACGATGTGTTAATCAAGATTGATCGCACGGGGATTTGCGGAACGGATTTGCACATTTATAAATGGGATAAATGGGCGCAGAAAACGATTCCCGTGCCGATGGTGGTGGGCCATGAATTTGTCGGCGAAATTGTTGAAGTCGGATCGAATGTCGTCGACTTTCATCCCGGCGATATCGTCAGTGGCGAAGGGCACGTGGTCTGCGGTCGCTGCCGGAATTGTTTGGCAGGACGCAGGCATTTGTGCGCGGTGACCAAGGGCGTAGGAGTGAACCGGCCCGGCGCTTTCGCTGAGTATTTGTCTCTGCCTATGACCAATGTGTGGCACCACGCGCACGATATCGATCGCGACGTGGCTTCGATATTCGATCCGTTTGGCAACGCGGTGCATACAGCACTTTCGTTTCCTGTGCTGGGTGAAGACGTGTTAATCACCGGAGCCGGCCCGATTGGCTTAATGGCGTGTGCAGTGGTTCGACACGCGGGAGCTCGATATGTGGTGGTCACCGATGTGAATCCGTATCGTTTGGAACTAGCCAAACAGATGGGGGCCACTTTGGCTGTGGATGTGCGAACCGAAAATCTGGCCGATGTGCAGAAAAAACTGGACATGCACGAAGGTTTTGATGTGGGCTTGGAGATGTCCGGTAACGCGACCGCGTTTCAGTCGATGTTGGACAATATGTGCCACGGTGGCAAAATTGCCATGTTGGGCATTCCGCCCGAACCGATTGCCATTGATTGGAATACCGTGGTCTTCAACATGTTGACAATCAAAGGGATCTACGGTCGTGAAATGTATGAAACGTGGTACAAGATGACGGTGATGCTGCAGAGCGGCCTGGATATTCAGCCGGTGATCACGCATCGATATCATTGCACCGAATTTGAAAAAGGCTTTGAGGTCATGAAGTCGGGTGATTCTGGCAAAGTGATTTTGGATTGGAAAATGTAGTTCGGTAGCATTAGAATTCGCCGCACGCGGTTAGCGGTGGTGGTTATTCGCGACGACCGTTAAGGAACGGAAAAGTAGAACCATGGACAATGCAATTCTGGAAAGCGTTCGCACTTCGCTGGAGTCAATCAAAGCGGATGGACTGTTTAAAAGCGAACGCGTAATCACATCGCCACAAGAAAACCACATTACGGTCACTTCGGGCGACGAAGTAATCAACTTCTGCGCGAACAATTATCTGGGCCTTTCCAATCATCCCGAAATTGTGGCCGCCGCTCATCAAGCACTTGATGACTGGGGTTACGGCCTGTCGTCCGTTCGCTTTATTTGTGGAACGCAATCGATCCACAAACAATTGGAAGTTAAACTGACCGAATTCTTGGGAACCGAAGACACCATTTTGTATCCATCGTGTTTTGACGCGAATGGCGGTTTGTTTGAAACCTTGTTGGGACCAGAAGACGCTGTGATATCAGACCAGCTGAATCACGCCAGCATCATTGACGGCGTGCGGTTGTGTAAAGCTAAGCGTTTTCGATACGCCAACAATGATATGGCGGATCTGGAGCAGCAGTTAAAAGACGCCGATGCTCAGGGAGTTCGTTTCAAGCTGATTACCACGGACGGCGTCTTTTCTATGGACGGCTATATTGCCAAGCTAGATCAGGTTTGCGAACTGGCAGACAAGTACGGCGCGATTGTCCATTTTGATGACTGCCACGCCACGGGATTTATGGGGAAAACGGGGCGAGGTACACATGAACATTGTGGCGTGCTGGGCCGAATTGACTTGACCACCGGCACGTTGGGCAAGGCGATGGGAGGTGCCAGCGGTGGTTACACCAGCGGCCGCAAAGAATTTATTGAATTGCTCAGACAACGTTCTCGGCCCTATCTGTTTTCCAACTCGGTAGCGCCGCTCATTGTGGGTGCTTCGCTGAAAGCGATTGAAATTGCCAGTCGTTCGACCGAATTGCGAGACCGTTTGATGGCCAATACGCAGTTCTTTCGCCATGCGATGAAGGAGGCCGGGTTCGACATTCTGGAGGGCGAACATCCCATCGTGCCCGTGATGCTATATGACGCCAAACTAGCCGCGAACATGGCCGATCGATTGTTGGCCAAGGGGATTTACGTTGTCGGATTTTCTTACCCCGTGGTTCC
>JAGQOZ010000599.1 GCA_020426955.1 Planctomycetales bacterium | reverse complement strand
TCACCGGACGAATTGGTCGAAATCGCCAATCGCGAATTCGCTTGGTGTGACGCGGAAATGGAAAAGGCGGCCAAGGAATTGGGGTTTGACGACTGGCGAGACGCTCAGAACTTCGTCAAAGATCAACATGTCGCGCCGGGTCAGCAACCGGAGATGATTCGCGAACTGGCATGGGAAGCAATTCGATTTTTGGAATCACATGATCTGATCACGATTCCCGATTTGTGCAAGACGTCGTGGCGGATGGACATGATGAGCCCAGAACGGCAGCGAGTGAATCCGTATTTTCTGGGTGGCCCCACAATTATTGTTTCGTTTCCAACCGACGAAATGTCGCATGCGGACAAATTGATGAGCATGCGAGGAAACAACGTACATTTTGCTCGAGCGACCGTGCATCACGAACTGATTCCCGGTCATCACATGCAATTTTACATGCGGCCTCGTCACGCACCGTACCGCGAAATCTTCAATACGCCGTTCTGGGTCGAAGGCTGGGCGCTGTATTGGGAAATGCTACTTTACGATCTAGATTTTCCACATGATGCCAAAGACCGAGTTGGCATGTTGTTTTGGCGAAAACACCGGTGTGCTCGCATCATCTTTTCGCTGAATTATCATCTCGGCAAAATGACGCCGGATGAATGCGTCGATTTTCTGGTAGATCGAGTTGGTCACGAACGTAACAACGCGGCGGCCGAGGTTCGCCGCAGTGTCATGGGCGGCTACGGCCCGCTGTACCAAGCAGCTTACATGCTAGGCGGCTTGCAGATTCGCGCCATGCACAAAGAATTAGTGCAGGGCGGAAAGATGACCAATCGCGACTTTCATGACGCCATCTTGCAGCAGAATTCGATCCCCATCGAAATGATTCGCGCCAAATTGACCAACCAGAATCTGACACCCGACTTTCAATCGCAATGGCGATTTGCGGACGAAACAAAATGACCAACAGATTTGCCGTGCCGAACAAATATGACAATTGATCTCAACCACAAGGATTTGCATGCCGTGATTCGAAAATATCTTCTTCCGTTGTTGGCCTTGGCAAGTGTGACGCAGGCTGCGTTCGCACATGAAGGGCACGCACATGCGAGCAATGATTTGCCCAATGTATTGATTTTGGGTGATTCCATTTCCATGGGCTACATGAAGCCGCTACAAGTTTTACTAAAGGGCGAAGCAAACGTGGTTCGGCCCAACGAAAACTGTGGGCCATCCACCAACGGCTTGGCCAAGTTGGAACAGTGGCTCGGTGAATCGCATTGGGACGTGATTCATTTCAACTTTGGGCTACATGACCTCAAGTACATTGACGATTCCGGTAAGCTGGTCGACGTCCACCAAGGCCACCAACAAGTGCCGTTGGAAGCGTACGAAGCCAACTTGGTCGAGATTACTCGGCGATTGAAACAAACTGGCGCCAAATTGATTTGGTGCAATACAACGCCTGTTCCCGAAGGCGCCAAAGGCCGCATCCCGGGCGACGAGCTGAAATACAATTTGGCAGCTCATCGAGCCATGCGCCGAGCACTCGGGGAAGAACGCCAAGTGAATGATCTGCATGCGTTCGCCGCAGCTCGATTGGACGCGATTCAACAGCCAGCCAATGTGCATTTCACCAGCGAAGGTTCCGCGATCTTGGCCGCCGAGGTGGCTCGGGTGATTCAAGCAGCATTGTCTCCCGATAAGCGCGAATCTCTGACAGCGCAAGGCCGAGTTTACCATGACGTGAATGCGAACCGAATCTTTGATGCGGGTGACAAGCCGTTGGCAGGAGTCAAGGTTTCTAACGGCGAAGACATTATTTTGACAGACGAAGCGGGCCGTTATCAGCTGCAGATTGATGCGGAGGATTCGGCCGTTTTCGTGCTCAAACCCGCTGGATATCGCACTCCCGTGGATGAAAAGCAATTGCCTCAGTTCTATTATTTGCACAAACCACACGGTTCGCCTGACGTGCGTTTTGGCGGAGTCAGTCCGACAGGGCCGTTGCCTGATTCGATTGACTTTCCATTGTATCCACAGGAGGAACCTCAACAGTTCAAGGCGATCTTGTTTGGTGATCCGCAGCCTCGCAACATTCAGGAGGTGGATTACGTGGCTCATGACGTGGTAGACGAATTGATTGGAACGGACGCGTCGTTTGGAGTGACCTTGGGAGATATTGCGTTTGATGATCTAAGCGTCTTTGAGCCGCAGGCTCGAGCGATCGCGCTGATTGGTATCCCGTGGTATAACGTGTTGGGCAATCACGATATCAACTACGACACGACTTCGGATAAACACAGTGACGAAACGTTTGAACGCGTGTTTGGACCAAACTACTATTCGTTTGACTATGGCCAAGTCCATTTCATGGTCTTGGACGACGTAGAATGGCTGGTCGATGAGGCGGGGAAGACTCGGTATCAAGGTGGTTTGGGCGGCCGTCAAATGCGATTTATTCGCAAAGACCTGAGCTTGATTCCGGAAGATCAATTGGTGGTTTTGATGATGCACATTCCGCTGGACGGAGTCCGCGACCGCCACGAACTTTACCGGCTGATTGAAAAGCGACCATTTAGTGTTTCCATTTCGGCGCATACGCATACGCACGAACACCGTTTCATCACCAGCGACGATGGCTGGCAAGGGCCAAAGCCGCATCGTCATATTGTCAACGTGACGGTCAGCGGCAGCTGGTGGTCCGGCATGAAGGATGAACGAGGCATCCCGCACACGGCCATGGCGGATGGAGGTCCAAACGGATATTCAGTTTTGAAGTTTGACGGACACCAATACAAACTGGATTACAAGGCGGCCGGTCGACCCAAAGACTATCAAATGGAGATTCAAGCCGTAGACCAAGTTGATTCGAACCAATCGGCAAACACCGAATTCTATGTCAACTTCTTCAACGGTTCGTCCGAATCGAACGTTATGTTTCGTATGAACGCAAACGACGAATGGCAGCCCATGACGTACGCAGAAGAATTGGACCCTGCATACACCGCCACGTTCGAACGCGAAGAAGCTGCGCGTGAAGCCATCAAGGCTACCGGCACCGATCCCAACACGCAGTGGCTCGGTCTGACCAAACCCAAACCCTCGACGCATTTGTGGAAGGCCAAGCTGCCAGCCAGCTTGCCGGTTGGGACACACTGGATTCACATCAAAGCAACTGACGACTTTGGCCAAACGTTTTTGGACCAAAGGAGTATTCGTGTCAAGTAATTGAATCACACGGCGTGAGGAAACGTCTGAAACGGTGACCCGCGACACCTTTGCTACTTGTGAATTTCTTATGTAAAGTTATTATCAAAAGTCGTAGAAAATGAGTTGCACTTTTCGTGTGCAATGTAGGGTTGAATCAACTTGCAACTGTGGAGTTTGTGATGAAGAAAGCGGTCTTTTTCATGGTGCTGGCGTTTGCCAGTCCACTGTTCGCTCAGGGCATTTTCGCACCGGGTGATGCAGTAATTGGTGGCCAGAGCGATGGCACCAACTTTGTGGCGGGCGTTTCCGGTACGGCAGGCGGTGTTAATAACTGGCCAGGAGCCGAAGGCCCCGAACATTTGATCGACGGCGTTGGTCAAAAGTATCTAAACTTCGCCGAATTCAATACCGGCGTA
>JAGQOZ010000005.1 GCA_020426955.1 Planctomycetales bacterium | reverse complement strand
GTTTGATAGCAGGAATCAGCGATTGCGTTGTCCGTTGCTGGTGATCTAGCCGAACGTGCTGCAGCAACATGTCACCTCGCAACAACGCTATACTGCCAGGCTGGATGGACGTTTCAATTGCCAGGACGTGCATTACCAAGAAAGCTCCGTAGCGTCGGAATGTTGTTTCGGAAAACGCCACACCATAGCAAACTGGTTGGACTTACATAACCATGCTTCCTGCGTCAAAAAGAATCGTCATGATCGCGTTGGTCGGTTCCTTGATTCTACCGGCAATTGGGATCATGCATGGGCGAGCGTTAGTAGAAAAAACAGTCACACACTTGTTGATGCCTTTAGGGATCACCTGGACGGCGGCCATCGTGCTGTGCGTCTATTGGACCTTGGAAAAACAACGTCGCAAAGCAGTCTTCGCCGGTCTGTTTGTCGTTTTCCAAACGCTCACCTGCAGCGATAACGGTGGAACGATGTTGGTTCAGAGTTTGGAAAATCGGTTCGCGCCGGTTCCCTTCGAATCAATGGAGACGTTTGATTATGTTGTGGTTCTGGGAGGCGGTTCGAATTCAGACGAATCCAGTTACGTCTGGCTGAATAACTCTGGCGATCGAATCATGGCGGCCTTGCGAATGTATCATTTGGGAAAAGCCAGGAAGCTGATTGCCACCGGTCGCCATCATGGTTGGCTAGACGTGCCGCTGGCTGGACCTGCGGAAGAAACGACCAAGATTTGGACGCAAGCTGGCGTTCCTGTCGCCGACATTGTCCAGTTGAATGGCATCAATACGTATCAGGAGATGCAGCATCTTCGGCAATTCGCAAACCAACATCCTGATGCACGATTTGCGTTGGTGACTTCCGCCGGACATATGGCTCGAGCAATGCGGTTGGCGGCGTCCTTCGACCTGCAGTTTGAACCCGTTGCCGTAGACTGGAACGGTCGAGGATCTTCCGTGGCATTTTTGGATTGGATTCCTAGTAGCGAAGGGCTCGAAAAGTCCGAATCGGCACTTCGGGAATACCTAGCTTATTTGGTGGGCCGATAAAAAAAAACGCCGCTGGCAATCACTTGCCAACGGCGTTCGCAAGATTTCGAATCCAATTATGGCCCCGATGCCGATGCAGTAGCCGCCGCGGATCCTCGAGTGAACACGTTGGTGAAGACATTGAAGCCCAGCTGCTGTGCAAAGTAGCGAGACACTGCTTCCGACGGAGTTTCTTGCAGTAATAAGACGTCGCCTTCTTTCACCACAATGTTTTCTCGCGGATCCCGCAATGCGCGATTCAAGTCAACTCGGATGTTGACCTGACCGCCACGAGGAGTTTTGCGGAGGACGGTTAGCAGACTGGGGTTCGGTCGTCCCAGACCGTTGATTTGATTGATACCGTTGAAGTTGTTGGTCAACTGACCACCGCTCAAGATCGGACCACCCACGGCCAACACCGCTTCCACTACTCGCAGGTCGTAGTCGCGAGGCAACGGTACTTGACGAGCAGGCATGAGACCGCCGGTGTAGTACACATCTGATTCACTGGCTGGCACGAACACAATGTCACCGCTTTGCAGTTTGACATCATCTTCGCTAAATGGTTTAGACGCGTTGGGTGGTAGTCGCAGTGGAATCCGAATCGTTTGTCGTTTCGGTTTGGTGGTCGTGCGTTCGTGGCTCCACGCCAGCTGATCGTCTTTTCCAGGAATCGATTCGTAGCCACGATAGACAATGATTTCATTCGCAGCACTCGGTCCCGGCAAGCCTCCAGTTCGCACTAGGGCTCGCAAGACATCTGCGTGATTGCTGGGCAACTCCAGTTCATTGCCGGTGCCTTGGGTTCGATTTCGAATTAGACTAGCTGAAGTCACCAAACGGAAACCGGGATCTTCAATGTTAATCCTAGTGTTGGGCGAATCTTCACGTACCACCAAGATTCTCGCTCGACGCGGCAAAACCAATGTGACGATGATGGGCACTTTGCCTTTTTGGATCAACTGTTTGTCTTCTGTGTACGCTTTGGTAATCGCTGCTTCCGCTTCTTTGACCGTCATGCCTCGAACATTGATCGAATTGACTTCAGTAAGCGTTACGGTGCCGTCTTCACGAACCGGGAACGGATAACCAAACGACGGCGGCACGTCGCCTGCGTCGGGGAAGTTGATGGGTGGCAGCTGGTTCGGATTACCCAGATAGCCTTCGATGTAAACGCCCAGAATGTCGCCGGTATCCAAGCGGTACGGAAGTTCCGGCTGAGCCCGCAACCAAGATGGCGGAATCTGCCGCAGTTCTTCTCGAGGTTCGGCCAGTAATTCGTCCGGCAGCAGATGTGCTGGAACACCGTTGGCTACCGGATTGGTAATGGATGCGCAGCCGGTAAACAGCAGCATGGCAGTTGCCAGGAAAAGGTAACTTCGTGGGATTGGCGATTGGTTCAGCATGATATTTCCGTACAGTCGAATGCTGTAAAAGGAGTAGCGCTGGGCGAATCGAGTTATCTCGCTTGCCAGTTATTGTTGGTCGTGTCGGTGTCCGATTCGTCCGGGATTGATTCCAAGACGACGGGCCCCACGCTTTTCTGCAACGTGTTGCCATTTTCCGTTTCTGTGTTTCGAATCGGATTAGTCTTTAGTTGTGAACCACTAGGCCCAACCTGAACGGCGGCCCCAGCGAAAGGATCGAATGCTTGTACTTGGGGTGTCACGGGTTTCGTTTGTTTCGTCGCTGGCTTGTTTTGCCACGGCGGTAGCGGCGGCGAACGATCGTCCGTTTCAAAAGAAACCGGGTCCAGCAAGTCGTCACTGAGATCATCTTCCAGTAGATCGTTCGTTTCTTGCAGCAAGTCATTCAGCTGGCCGGAACCCTCCAACTCTTCTAATTCGGGAAGTCCATCTTCCAGTTGCAAATCGTCGTTAGAATCGGGCAAAGGGAGTTCATCCATTAAGTCACTGGAATTGTCGGAATCATTCAGTCCAGGTTGCGGCGTATCACCTTCCAACAATGGATCTTCTGTCAGACTGTCATTCAGCAATTGCTCGTCTGGTGTTTCGGACGATTCGTCTTCCAACAGAACTGGTTCGTCTTCGACATCGTCACCAGGAATTTCAAGATCACTTTGGTCGTTAGGATCGTCCGGTGCAGGCTCCAGCGCCGGTGTCGGAGTTGTCTCTTGAGGAGTCAATTCGGGGCCAACGATGGACGGCTGCATCGGTTCTTCCATTGGCGAAGAAAGTTCCGGCCAATCCTGATTTGGCGCCGTTTGGTCAACTTCCCATTCCGGAACTTCTTCCGCGTTGTAGCCCAACAGCATGGACGAAGGAATGACCGCTCGTTGCCGATAACCGCCATCACGAGCGACCTTGGCTCCGTGCGAAAAACCGTTGTACCAATCTTCCACTGCTTGGGTGCCACGCACATTACGGTAACCAACTCGCCAAAATCGACGAGGCGGAACGGGCGGCGGATCGGCTTCGCCACCGGCATACACTTGATCGACAAAGCCCTGAATGAAACCGCTACCGTAATCCGAGGAATAGGTTCCGCCGGATTGCGTTGCCAATTGATTCCATTCCTGCTTGGCCCAACGCTTGTATTGTTGATTGGCTAACCGCCCGTCTGTGACTCGGGGATATCCGTGGAGTTCGCCATACATCGTGCGATACGCCAATTGCATGGGCGTGCAACCAACGCAAACCAGCAATAGAATTGCGAACCAAAGGCAATTCGACCGCATCGGCGATAATTCGGCGCCGGGATAACGCTTGTCGTTCATCCGGTTGAGATTCATTGTTTATTGACCCTTCGCAGGTTCGCACGACGTGTTTTTCAGGATTGCCTCAAATCGAAAAGCACGCATTCGCGAGTTCCCCCCGATTTGATAAGCGGCGGGAGAGTATCAAGTCAAAAAAAAGAAGTCCAGTCAGATTTGACTAAAGATTCAAATATTTTCCGCCAGTCGCCAAAAAACGGTTGAATGTGAAGAAGATGCGTGCTTTGGCGAGTTTTTTCCTGGCGTTTTGTCGTGAATTCAACTGGGTTAAATGCAAAACATAGGATGGATTAAAAAAATAGAGATTCTTTTGCCAAAGTGCTTGCATTGCCAGCATTGCCGGTTATTATGAGACGAAATCGGCTGCTCGGAGCGTAGCCTTCATCCCCGGAATGGACGCCAACAACGTTTGAGATTTTTGAAACTTTTGTTTTTGCATCCTAAGAGGAGGAACGCTAATGACTCGGTGGGGAAAATTGGTTGCTTGTGTGTGCGCAGTCACACTTTCTAGTTTTGCTGGCAATATTTCAGCGAACATCATCACTTTTGACGTGATACCTGCTTACGCCCCTGTAGGCCCGAATTCGCCTAGCTGGAGCGGCTACGTAAGCAATGCATTACTGGGTATTCGATCGGGCGGTGTCCCGACGGGAGTAGGCCCAGATCGAGATGCGGATCCCACGTTCTACCAGCCACTGGCACTGAACGCCTTGGTTGATCCAAGCGAAATGATTTACACGCCATTTAACTCTTGGCGAGCCACAGCGACTCCGAACGCTTCGTTTACGGGCAATTCGGCAGTTTCCAGCGAATTTGGCAATCGCATTCACTTTGGTTTGCATGTTGTTTCCGAACCTGGTTCGGAATTCGCCCTGAACGATCTGACTTGGGCGTTGGACAGCAATGATTCAGACGATTACTTTGATCAAGGCGGTTCGTTTGCCGGTGCCACCTACTCGTCTACACGACTAGGTATCAACTACGGAACAGACGGAATCGCTGACACTGCAGACGATATTATCTATGATAGTGGCGAAGCAGGCACAAGTTTGATTAACGAACTGGTGTATGTTGGTGTGGGCGACGGATTCTATTCGTTCAACTCCGCTGCCTCTTCGGATCAAGATGACATTAACCTGACGCTGGCTCAGATCTTTGGGGCAGACTGCGACGGCTGCAATGTGGACTTCGACGCGACTTATACTCTCCCCAATCCAATGGGAGGGACAGCGTCCGGAACGGGTGGCATCGACATCTTTGTACCGGAACCTGCTTCGGCAGTGATGGTGCTGTGCGGATTGATGGGCTTGGGCTTGGCTCGCCGCCGCAGCTAGTAAAAACCAGAAAAATGGGTAAGACAGACTTGATTGTCTGTCTTATCCTGTTTAAATTAATCAGAAGTTCGAGTGGTTAGTCAGGGAGTGATGGTAGACAGCTCGTAGCATTTAACTTTGGAGTTTTGCATCGATGAAGATTAAGGTTCGAAGCTATTTAAACTTCGCGGTAATTGGAGCGGCTGTCCTTTTCGCTGCGATCCCTCTCTCGAATCTGTTAGTAGCAGGTCCTTCCGAAGTGGAGGTCGACTCGCAGGTTGCTGTGATCGAAGAAACGGAAGCGGTTTCGGAAGACGCAGTATCGGCTTTGATGGCCGGAAACGCGGTAGGAGCATCGCGAGATTGCTCGTTCGGCTTGCGAATTCCCGCGAGTGCTTTTGTTCCCTAAGCGGAACGAAGTTCGTAAGTAGAATCAAAACGCACCGGTCCCCAACGGGTCACGGTGCTTTTTCTATTTCCACATGTCTCGATCCAAGATGCGATAGTTTATCGCCTCGGACAAATGATGGATCAAGATTTCCGGCGCATCTTCAATATCAGCGATAGTCCGTGCAACGCGAAGAATCTTGTCGTGTGCTCGAGCGGAAAGTCCCATTTCGTTGACGGTATTGTGCAATAACGTTTCGGATGGCCCGTCCAGCTTACAGAATTTTCGAATCTGGCGACTATTCATCTGGCCATTGCAGCGAACTCGACTGTCTTCAAAACGCGCTAACTGATGGCGCCGAGCTGACGTCACCATTTCGTTCATTTCCGCTGTCGAAGTCCCGGGAACGGAGCTGGAGAGTTCTTTGAAATCAACGGCAGGAACTTCTAAGTGGACGTCGATGCGATCGAGCAGTGGTCCGCTGATTTTAGCCATATAGCGTTCAATTTGCGGAATGCTGCAATTGCAATCGCGTCTGGGGTCGCTGCGGTAACCGCAGGGACATGGATTCATGGCAGCAACCAAAATAAAATCGGCCGGAAACGTGGTAGAACGAAGGGCTCGGGAAATGGTGACCTGGCCCTCTTCTAACGGTTGGCGGAGTACTTCTAACGTTCTGCGGTTGAATTCGGGCAATTCGTCCAGAAACAGCACGCCATTGTGCGAAAGACTGATTTCACCGGGCGACGGCGGACTGCCTCCGCCCACCAGTCCCGCTTCGCTAATAGTATGATGGGGCGAACGGAACGGCCGTTTCGCCATCAGCGGCTGGCCTTGTTCCAGTTTCCCCATGGCCGAATAGATCCGAGTTGTTTCGATCGATTCACCGGCGCTCAGCATTGGTAGAATGCCTGGAATTCGGGATGCTAACATCGTTTTTCCCGTACCTGGCGGACCAACCATCAGCAGATTATGAGCACCGGCGGCGGCGATAGTCAGCGCGCGTTTGGCCATTTCTTGTCCGCGGACGTCCGAGTAATCATCTTCGTAATTCGAAAATTCGGCGAACAGCAAATCCAGCCGAGAAGGCGTGGGAGCGATATCCAGTTCGCCCGAAAAGAAACCCACAGCTTGGCAGAGACTAGAAACGGGGATGACGTCAATGTCCTCGACGACGGCTGCTTCCGCCGCATTCGCATCCGGCACCACAATACCTCGGATTCCCGGTTCTTTGGCAGCCGCAATCGCCATCGACAGAACTCCTTTGGCGGGCCGGGCCAAACCTTCCAGCGAGAGTTCTCCGACAACGGCGTATTGGTCAAAAAAGTCTGAATCAATCTGACCGCTGCCGGCGAGCACACCCAATGTGATTGGCAGATCAAACGTGGCGGCTTGCTTGGGAAGTTCAGCCGGCGCTAGATTAATGACGATTCGATCTTGCGGGCGAACGAATCCCGAATTGATCATCGCTCGTTCAACTCGGTGTGTACTTTCCTTAACAGCCTGTTCGGGAAGACCTACCAAAACCGTTTTGGGCACGGCACGCGGAGAAACATCAACTTCCACTTCAACTGGCAGCGCGTCTATTCCCAATAGGGAAAAGGTTTTGAGTTTAGCAAGCATTTCGACTATCGGTGCTTTCGTAAAACTTCAACGAATCAAAGGTGTTGAACGAATGTGCCAAGAACGACTCGCCAAGAATCCTACGAAACGAGTCTGCTTTAATAGACAAAAGATTGATACGAGTAACAATTACAGTGGGACAAGAAACAAGCAATTATTGTCGAGACTGCCTATAATTGACCGTTAGATGTTGTAGACAAGGCAGAATGGGTTTCCAAAGGACGTGAACGTGATGCAGTGGGTCTCTTTCCGGCTGGCAACGATTATGCTGTTCTGCGTGGTCGTCGCGCCAGGGCAGTCATTCGGCGCAGTGCCCGGCGTGGATGCTCGCGCCTGTGAAATTCTTGAGCAACTAGCTGATCACTTGGCCGACATTCCTACTTTGCAGGTCATGGCGAAGACACGGATCGTTCGCGGTCAGGACGATGTTCGAGCGGTAACCGAATTTCGCCAATTGCTGGTTTTTCAGCGAAATACGGGCATTGCCATTCGCACTCTTCCCAGCAGCGCTCCCACTCCCGAAGTTTACTATCGCGACAGCAAAGGGACCATGATCATCCCCGGCGTTGGCGTTGTTACGTCGACAGCTCGCGATATGGCTGGCTTCTTTCGGAGCAGTCGATTCGGATATGAAAGGAGCGAAGAAGGGAATCCGCTCACAGATCAAAGTCTGGCGATTGCCATGGTTCGCGAACTTCTGATTCCGCAGTCCAATGAACGTTGGGACGATGAAATTTTGGATTTTAGGCGTATTGGCAGCGAAATTGTCGACGGTCAAACGGTCCATCAAATTCGCATTCGTCAAAAAACCAAAGACGACGATTCGATTGAAACCGATTTTTGGATCACCGAAGGCCAACAACCTCGGCTCATTCGCTTTCGTCCCAATGCGGATCAATTGTCGAATGAGGAAATGCGAATTGAAATTGATTGCTCTATCGACGATTGGAATGTTTCGCCCACCATCACAGAAAATACATTTCGCCCGAGCACGGAAGGCTTAACAACCTATCGCAGCGTGCGTCAAGCATTTCGCAATATGGTTGGCGCCGGCAACGAAGAAAAGACTCGGCGAGAACTCGTGGGCAAATCCGCGCCTCATTTCAAAGTCCAGCTGCAAAATGGTGGTGAATTTGATCTTGGCAATCACGTGGGCAAGCAATTAATTGTGTTAGATTTTTGGGCAACGTGGTGTGATCCTGCTGTTCGCGGGTTTTGGGAATGGGACGAAATAATTAGTGGTGACGAAGAGCGGAGGATTGTCTACTTGGCGGTCAATCAAGGACAGGACCTGGAACAAATTGACGACTTTCTATCCCAAGCGGAAGGCTTGCCCGAATTTCAAGTCGCGGTGGATCCCGAGCGAAAAGTGGGCCAGCTTTTCTCTGTGGAAGGTTTGCCCGAAACCATCATCATCGGACTGGACGGGCGAATCAAAGACGTGCAATTCGGACTCAACGCTGGAAATCGAGCGTCGATTCGATCCACCGTTTACGCCTTGGCAGGCGTCAGCGAATTTGGCCCCGTGGAAACGATTGAAGAACTCAAAGTGCGGCAAGATCGAATTCGTGAAGTCGTGGACCGCGTGGAAGCAAGTGTCGTGGGACTGCAAGCAGGTCGAGGAGCAGGCAGCGGCGTCGTGGTTACTAAAGACGGACTGATCCTGACGGCCGCGCATGTGACCTCCCGAATTGGACAAGAGTTTGCCGTCATGTTTCCCAATGGAAGGCAAGTCCGAGGTGTTTCGCTTGGCTTGAATCGAACTCGCGATGCCGCCATGATTCGCATTGAAGATCCTGGCGAATATCCCTTTGTCGAAGTTGCCGAACAAGCTCCCAAACTAGGCCAATGGGTGATTTCGATGGGGCATCCCGACGGCTTTAGTTTGGATCGATCCGCTCCGGTGCGAGTCGGAAGAATCGTCAAGCTGCCTGATGCGCGAGGACGCGGGCAGGGCTTTCTTGCCACGGATTGCACGATCACGATGGGCGATTCCGGCGGACCGTTGTTTGATTTGGACGGTCGTGTAATTGGAATCCATTCGTTCATTAGCGGCCGCTTAATTGAGAACATGCATGTCCCTGTGGCCGTCTATCAGGACGACTGGCAGCGCTATTTGGATGCCGATGATTGGGGCAACGGAATTGGAGGTCAAGCCGACCGAGACCGACCGGTGGTGGGAGTTAAACTGGCAAATGTCAACGATCAAGTTGTCGTGGAATTAGTCGCGGACGGCTATCCGGCTCAGAAGGCTGGACTGGAAAGCGGAGACATTGTGAAGAGTGTCGGAGATAGACAGCAGATTCAATCGATTGGTGATTACCGAGTCGAATTGGCAAAGTATAACGTGGGCGACGAAATCAAAGTCGTCATTCAACGAGGCGAAGAAGTTTTGGACAAAACCATTGTGCTGGCCGAACGCGATTGACTTCGAGGTCGGGCAGTCACAATCGGATGGAATTGGAATACGAAAGACGCGAAGGGAACATGTGATGAACCGTACACGTTCCACAAAATGGATTCTTTGGGTGTTGGCAGCCGTATGGTCTTCGGTCATATTGCCTTCGCTCACCTTTGGCGAAGAAGCAAAATCGCCCACCAGCAAACTAGGCCCGCTGTGGCAGCGGATAGGCAATGACGTCCAAGTTCAGGTTCGCGAACACTTTGTCAAGCACAACGCTTCGATGCTGAGCGCCTATCGCCCCGTGATTGAACAAGCCAGGCAAAGCACGGTTCGCATTGTTCAAGATGACAGCCAATTGGCATTGGGGGTGATCATCAGTCGCGACGGCTACATTTTGACCAAGGCCAGTGAACTTGCCGGACAGGAGGTCACTGTCGAACTACCCGATGGTGAACGAGTCCAAGGAAAGATTCGTGACAAGTCGGATTCCTGGGATTTGGCATTGGTGCGAATTGAAACAGAACACGCGAATTTCACACCAGCGGTTTGGGCCGATAGTGAATCGATGTCAACTGGCAGTTTAGTTGCATCCACTGGAACCTCTCCGTTGCCAATTTCCATCGGTACGCTCAGCGTAGCAACTCGTCCGTTAACCAAAGCGTTCTTGGGTATCATCATGGACCCAGAACCCAACGGCGGAGTTCGTATTCGACAGGTTCAAGAAGGCAGCGCGGCGTCCAAAGCGGGCATTCAAGTAGACGACGTCGTGGTTGCGATTGATCAAGATGATGTCACCGAAATCATTGACTTGGCCAGCAAGATTGGAGGTCGCCGACCGGGCGAATCGGTTACTGTGAAGCTAAAACGAGGTGCTGACGTCATCGAAATTACGGTTGTCCTAGGCGAACGGAACATTAGTTCACAAACAGACGAAGCCACCGGCGTGTTGGGAATTTCGTTAAGCAAGAATCGGTCCGGCTATCCGTCCGTCATGCAAACAGACATGTTTCTTCGACCCGAAGACTGCGGCGGACCGGTCGTCGATTTGGACGGCAAGATTGTCGGGTTGAATATCGCGCGAGTCGATCGTATCGCAACGTACGCAATTCCCGGTAACGAATTGCAAACGATGTTGGACGTGGACGAAAACAATCAAATCACGTTCGCTCGCCCCATAGACGTACTTCAAGATGAATACGAAAAAGCTCAGATGGACCTACGCGAAAAAATGAAGGCCATGGAAGCCAGCATGGATCAACTCAAGAGCCACGAACGGGCCTTAGAACGAGCCAGAGCGAGAGAATCGAATCGTCGGCCCTAGTTGGTCTCGCTGGTTGCTGAAATATCCTAGCCCGACGCGTTAGCGAGGGACCAGAGAAACACTCACTTTCCCCTCACTTACGCGTCGGACTAAGAAAAAACGCAACTTAAAAAAGCGTCAGCGAGGGATTTTGGAGTCCCCGTTTTCCCCTCACTTACGTTTCGGGCTATGAAAAAACGCAACTTCAAAAATCGCAACTTCAAAAAACGTCAGCCGAGTTTGTATCCGCAAGAGCCCCTTAGATCCGTATGATGCCACCTGATTCGCCTATCTTGGTTGCCGGCGCGTCGGTTCGAGCCGCCGTGTGTTCGGCAATAATGGCCGGTTGGAACGTTTGCGGAGCCGACTTGTTTTGCGATCGGGACCTGCAATCTCAATGCGAATGCATGCGGCTGAAGCCTTACCCCGATGCATTGTCCGCGTTGGTGGCTTCAGGCCGATTTAGCGGCCTGATGATTACCGGCGGCTTGGAAAACGAACCTGATTTATTGGCGCATTGCCAACAGCAGGTGCCGTTGCTGGGTGTGGATCTTTCGTTTCTTCGCGTAGTACGAGATCCATTTCAGTTGGCTCGAATCTGGCAAGCCAATGGTATACCGTCGCCAGAAGTCCGCGAGGTTCGTCCCACAAACGGCCAATGGCTTCAAAAGCCGTTACGCTCCGCAGGTGGGCAGAGAATCTTGTGTTCCACCCCAAACGATGAAACAACACCAAGCAATGCGTATTTCCAGCGGATGGTGGATGGCACTTCTTGTTCCGGCGTGTTTGCCGTTCAACCCAGTCAGGCCTATTTCTTGGGCGCAACTGAACAACTAGTCGGAACGGACTGGAGCGGCCCGGAACCGTTTTCCTATTGCGGGTCCGTTGGTCCAATGCCACAAACGCAGTCAAGTGTTCAGCAATGGCAACAGATTGGCCACGCGTTGGCGTCGCAGGTGTCACATGTGAACCATGTTGGAATTGTCGGAGTGGATGCGATCGAGCAAAACGGCGAAATTTGGCCGGTGGAGGTGAATCCTCGCTACGTCGCATCCATTGAAGTTTTGGAACGATCGTGGGGCGAATCGATTTTCCAACGCGGTCTTTGCATCGACCACAAAACCTGCGATTCCACAAGGGACGCTCAACGCATCTTCGGCAAACTGATTGTCTATGCGAATCGTGATGGAATCCTTGCCGAGGACTTTTTTCGCACAGTTCACGACTCAAATTGTGGCAAATCGGTTGCCTTCGCCGATATTCCGTTTGACCACGATGTTGTTCGTCATTCGCCCATTCTAACGGTGTTCGCCGAAGGAAATTCGCGGGCCGAAGTATTGGCGGCCTTGCGAATTCGACAGCAATTTGTCAATTCGTCCATCCGCTGAGGCGGAATCCCACGGCATATCGAATCGAATCAAATCAACATCACCACGCCATCGATCTGCCGGAGCCGAGCGTACACGTCCAGGACCACTTCGGCTGATTTGACCACTTGCGTGATCGTCACGGAAATGTGTCGTCCTCCTGGGGTTTCGCGAATCGCTGGTTCCACGTTTGGTATTGCCAAGACCTGTTGGAAAACGTTATTGATTTCGATCAACAGCTGGTCAGAATTCTTGCCAATGACCTTGAACATGAATTCGCAGGGAAAGTTGTGCGTCGACTCCAAGATGGCGATAGAATTCTGCTTGTCTGTCATGGCATTCACAACCCTGGGCAGCGGTTCTCCATTGTGGAGAAACCCGTCCAGATAGCTAAAAAACTTGCAAGTACCGATTTTGCCGATTAGAACATGGGTAAGCAGCGTGCTGCAATTCTCGTTCAATTTACTCGCGGTCCCGGCGGAGCACTAGAGACTTCGAGTCCTCTGGAACGTCGATTCGTAAACTTTTTTGACTTAGACAAAGGGTGTAGGGAATTCAGAATGGCAAAGAGAAATCGACTTCGACGCCAAAACAAGATTCGCAATAAGAAATTTGCCGGCTTGGAGCCGCTGGAAGATCGCCGCTTCTTGACCGCCAATGTCATTATTTCCGAAATCCTAGCGTCCAACGATTCTATCATCGACGATGACAACGGCGTGTCATCGGACTATATCGAATTGTACAACTCGGGCAGTTCTGACGCCGATCTTTCTGGCTGGCACTTAACCGATGACCTCAGTGATAAAAGTAAATGGACGTTTCCCAGCGGCGTTTCGTTGGCTCCCGGCGAATCGCTGGTCATCTTTGCGTCCGATTCCGACCAAACCGACCCAACTGGAACGCTGCACACCAATTTCCGCTTGACGGCGCGCGGTGAATACCTGGGGCTGTACGAAGCGGACGCTCGCACCGTGGTTTCGGAGCTGAACGAATTCCCGGAACAATACACCGACATTTCCTACGGCGTGAATCAAACACTTTCGGATCGAACGTTCTTGTCCAGCGGTTCTGCAGCGAAAGTACTGGTACCTTCCGATGCGTCTCAAGATGCCGGTTGGACCGCAACCGATTACAACGATGCCAATTGGTCGAATCAAGCGTTTGGATTGGGGTTTGATTCGGTTCCCGAAGACGGCGACTTTAATCCGTTGATTTCCGCATCGGGCAGCTTGGCCAGCATGCAGGGACAAGCGACTACGGCGTACATTCGATCGGAATTTGAAATTACTGGAGACGTTCTGCCCACGTTTGAAGCCATGAACCTGTCCATGAATTATGACGACGGGTTCGCGGCCTACCTGAACGGTCAGTTGGTCGCTTCCATCAACGCGCCGGAACCGTTGGCATGGAATTCGGCGGCTACGGGTTCGCACGGCGGCATTGAAACGGTGCTGAGTTACCAAGATTTTTCCGACGCGGATGATCGAGATGACTTTACGCTGAAGGGCAATGCGGCTTGGAACGGCAATCAGCTTCAATTGACGTCCGCAACTGCCGATCAGAATTCGGCCGTATGGACGACCAATGCGCAAAGCTTTGGGCCGGATTATACGTTTAGCGCTTCGATGGCGTTTGACATTCATTCGCCAGGAGGTCCGTTTGCCGATGCCGACGGAATTGGTGGCGAAGGCCTGACGTTTGTCCTCCAAGGAACGGACAACAACGTGCTGGGCAGCGGCGGCGGTAGCCTTGGCCTGGAAGGCACCGGTATGACCTACTTGGCCATCGAATTGGATTCTGTGGCCACGGGTGCGTTTGACCCAGATGACAAGCTGGCCAGTCACGTTGGCATCAATACCAGTACCGACGGCAATGTTGCTCGAGCAGCCATTGATCGTTTCAACGGCAACGCATTCTTCCCCGGCGATCCCGGTCCTGGCGTGAATTTCATCTACTTGTGGGCCGACTATTCGGGCGAAGACAATCAGCTGGATGTGTACGTTAGTAATGCCGACAGCAAACCCGACGAACCAACATTGACGGCCACGCTAAGCTTAGACGAATTGTTTGGCGGCACGCCCAGCCTATTCGCGGGTTGGACCGCCACGACGGGCGCGTCCTACAATGCGCACGAGTTATTGTCCTATTCCATGACAACCGGTGTCGGTGAATTAGGACGAGAAGCCGTGGATTTTGACCTTTCGGCCCATGTCGACAAACTGCAGGTTGGCAAGAACGTATTGGCCATTCATGCGTTGAACGTTGCGGCGGACGATGAAGACCTGTTAATTGTGCCCAACTTGACCGCCAAAGAAGTCTCGGTGGGTTCGGACTACAACTTCTTTTTCACTCCCACGCCCGGCGAAATCAACGGCGAAGGCACTCTGGCTCCGTCCGGCGGTGCTACTTTTTCCGTCACTCAACAGTTGTTTGTTGATCCGTTCACCGTTGAAATCACGCCTGAAACGCCCGGCGCTACGATTCGCTACACGCTGGACGGTTCCATTCCCTCCGAAACTTCGGAACTGTACACCGGCCCAATTACGGTAAGCGAAACCACTCGGATTCGAGCTCGTGCGTTCGAACCAGATCGAGCGGGCGGGCCGATCAGCACGGTTGGCTACACTCAGTTGGCTTCGGACTTAGTAAACTTTGATGGCCAAGGTATGTTCGAATCGAACCTACCGATCATGGTCTTTGATTCGTTTGGCAATCGCCGAGTCAACCAAAGTGATCGACTCTTTGCGGCCACGGTTGCCAGCTTCATCAACGTGGGTGAAGACGGAACGGCATCGTTGACCGATGCGGCGGAATTCAATGGCCGAGCGGGAATGCGTATTCGCGGACAGAGTTCGCAAGGCTGGGCCAAGAAACAGTACGCTGTCGAACTTTGGGCCGAAGGAGGTGACGATTCGACCAACGGCGAAGCCGCTGCGGATTCAAAGGATCAAGCAGCCGCGTTCTTCGGACTACCGGCCGAATCTGACTGGGTGCTGAACGGCCCTTATTCGGACAAGACGCAGCTGAATAACTTCCTGACGTTCCAGTGGTACAACGAATTGGGACTCTATGCGCCACGAGCTCGGTTGGTGGAAGTCTTCGTGAATGATCGCGGCGATGAACTCGACTTCCAAAGCGACTATCGTGGTACGTATGTGTTGCTGGAAAAAATCAAAGTCGATGAAAATCGAGTGGACGTAGAGAAGATCGTTCCGGGTGACGATACCGAACCCGATATTTCTGGTGGCTACATTTGGAAGAAAGATAAGGACGGCTTTCGAGACGTCAATTTCCGCAGCAGTATGCAGTCGCTGAAAATGGTCTCGCCCGACTTTGGCGACGTCACGGACGAACAAGTGGACTGGTTGAAGAACTACATCATTGAATTTGAAACCGCGTTGAACGGACCGAACTTTGCCGATCCGGTCGAAGGTTACGCGAAATACATTGATGTCGATTCGTGGGTCGACACTTGGATCATGGTCGAATTCACCAAGAACATCGATGGCTTCCGGCTCAGCACGTATTACCACAAGGATCGCGGCGGCAAGATCAAACAAGGACCGGCGTGGGACTACAACTTGTCACTGGCCAATGGAAATTACTTAAAGGGTTCCTATCCGGAAGGTTGGTATCACGACGCCGGTCTCTCCGCCGATCAATATCCTTACTGGTCTCGACTGTTTGAAGATCCCAACTTCGCGCAGAAAGTCGCCGATCGCTGGCAAGAGTTGCGACGTACGACATTCTCTACCGAAAAGTTGTTGGCCGATATTGACGCTGCCGTGTCGCAACTTGCCAATGGCCAGGAAGATCTGGCGTCCTTAACTCCAGGCAATTTGTCGACGCCCATTTCCCGAAACTATTCGCGTTGGACCAACAACGGTTACGGTTTGGGAGTCTACGCGTGGCCCAACTGTTTCTTCGGACAAGGAGATTGCCCGGCTTCGCCCTTGCCCGGTCGAGCTCGTCCGGATGATTACGGCGACTACGTTTACATCATGAAGTGGTTCGTAGAGAATCGAGCCGCTTGGATTGACAGCCAGTTCTTGCCGCCGCTGCAATACACGCCTGAACCAGGTATCGTCGCCGGTGGCA
The DNA here is from genome assembly GCA_020426955.1 of Planctomycetales bacterium. GTDB lineage: Bacteria > Planctomycetota > Planctomycetia > Pirellulales > Pirellulaceae > JAGQOZ01. Next base: position 16,942 of record JAGQOZ010000005.1, on the reverse strand, counting down.
CTCAGGTAACCATCACGGGACCAGCGGGCGCTGATATTTTCTACACACTTGACGGCACGGATCCGCGTCAGCCATTGATTGTGGAAGAAGAAATCCCATTGATTGGTGCCAACGCCGCCGCTCAAGTGATTGTTCCGTCCAACAATTCGTTGATGGATCAGTGTGACGATGGCATTCGCTTGGCGGATCCGACGTTGTGTTTTGCCAATCCCGACTACGAAGTAGGCGCGAACGGAGAAACCTGGACCGATGTCACATTAGGCATTGGCTACGATACCGAAGGCGAATTCACCAGTCTGATTTCCACCGACGTGGCCGACTTGTTATCTTCGCAGACGTCCATGTACATCCGCATTCCCTTTGAAGTAGATGCTCAAACCGATGCGTCAGCCGAAGCGTTGAAGTTAGACGTTCGCTACGACGATGGTTTTGTGGCATATTCGTGGCTAAGTTCGCTTAAGATTCCTGTGGAGTTGGAACGAGCGAATGCGCCCGGCAGTTCGCCTCGATTCCCCATCAATCCCGTCGCGTTTGACGGAGTCGCCAGTGCGGCTCATCCGGACGAACAGGCCGCTGTTTTTGAAACGTTTGAAATTTCGACTCAGTACTTGCGTGAAGGCACCAACTACCTGGTCTTCCAAGTACTGAACGATGCGGCAACCAGTACCGATTTCTTGTTTGATGTTCGCCTGAGTGCCAAGACCATTCGCACGGAAGTGTCGCCCAGTGTCCTTCGCTATGAAGGGCCAATCACCGTTGACAAGAACATGCAAGTCTTTGCTCGCGGCTTTAATCCGCTCACCGAAGAATGGACTGGCGGAGTCACATTGGACTACTTTATTGACTTGCCCAACGTGGCCGTTTCCGAGATCAACTACCATCCGTTCGAACCAACCGAAGCTGAATTGGCTGTGAATCCTAACTGGACGGCCGATTCATTCGAATTCATCGAACTCCAGAACATCGGCGTGAAAACGGCTAACTTGGTCCAAACCACTTTTGACGCTGGCATCACCGCCGTACTGGGCGATGTTGATTTAGCGCCGAGTGATTACGGCGTGGTTGTCCGAGACGTCGACGCCTTCCAAGCTCGATACGGTACCGACGTCACCATCCTGGGAACGTTCCAAGGCGCTTTGGACAACGCCGGTGAACGCATTCGACTTTTGGACGGTGCTGGTGAAGTCATCGCCGACTTTGCCTACGATTCCAACGATTTGTGGCCGGCGCGAGCCGACGGGGCGGGTGGCACACTGACGCTGATGAACCCCAGCTTCACCGATAAGGCCGAATACAGCAAGTACTATCGTTGGCAAGGCAGCACGGAGTTTGGTGGCTCGCCCGGTGCCGCCGGAGCTTCGCCCATCGGTGTGGTGATCAACGAAGTGTTGGCCAATTCGGGTGACGCGGTTGATTTCATTGAGCTTCGCAACACCACCAGCCAAGCGATCAACATTAGCGGCTGGAACTTGAGTGATTCGACCAACAACTTTGCCAAATACGTAATGCCCGCCGGCACCACCATTCCAGCGAACGGCTATTTGGTATTGGATGAATCCGATTTCAATGCCGACGGGGCGGAAAATGGTTTTGCGCTCAGTGGCAACAACGGCGACGACGTATGGCTGACCATTCCGGACGGCAATGGCAACGTGCAATCGTTTGTGGATGACGTTCACTTCGGCGCTTCGTTTAGCAACGTTTCGTTTGGCCGATATCCCAACACAACTTCCCGACTCACTCCACTGTCTCAATTGACCATGGGGCTACAAAACGCCTACCCGGCGATCGGTGAAGTCATCATTTCCGAACTGAACTACAGTCCCAGCGAACCCAGCGATGCGGCGTTGGCCATCTACAGTCAACTCGATTCTAGCGATCTGGAGTTTGTAGAAATCACCAACACCAGCGGCACTGCGATCAGTTTGGAAGAATGGCGAATTCGAGGCGGTATTGATATCAACTTCGAACCCACGGATTCCATTGCCGCGAATGAAACGTTGTTGGTTATTTCGTTCAATCCAAATAATCCTGACAACGCCGATCGACTGGCAGCCTTCCGGGCTCACTACGGTATCGACGCCAATGTCAAGATTCTGGGTGGCTATGGCGGACAACTGAGCGGCAGTGGTGAGCGAGTGACGCTGCAGCGTCCCAACCTAAATTTGATTGACGAACCCATTGTCTTGCCGTCGGTACAAACGGATGAAGTGGTGTATGACAATCTGGCGCCGTGGCCTACCGAAGCGGCTGGAAATGGTCAGTCCTTGCACCGTAACGCGGCCGACGTTTATGGCAACTTGGCGTCGTCATGGACGGGTGGTGCTCCAACGCCTGGTGTAGTTTCCTTTTCTGTGGAACTGCGAGGTGACTTTGATGGTGACCAGGTTCTGACAGACAAAGATATCGACTTGTTATGCCAGCAAATTCATTCACCCACCCCGCAAGCCGCCTACGACTTGACCGGAGATGGTCTGGTTAACCAAGACGATCACATGGAGATGATTTTCAGCGTGATTGGAACCGTGGTGGGCGACGCGAATGTGGATGGCCGATTCGACAGCCAAGATATGATTCGCGTGCTGCAAGCGAATCAATACGAAGACGGTGTCGCCAACAATTCCGGTTGGGCCGATGGCGATTGGAACTGTGACGGCGACTTCACTTCGCAGGACATTGTCTTAGCATTCCAGTTTGGCAACTACGAAAACGACGGTCCGATTGCCGCCGTTGCGACGTCATCCTTCGCGGAAAATGACCTTCGCCCCAATCGGTTGTTGGGTGCAGCCATTTCGTCGCTTTCCAGCAAAGTCGATGCGCAGCCGGGCGATGAAAATCAGACCGAAGAAACCGACTTCTTCAAACCGGTTCGGCCCGTCGAATTCGTACTGGAATCCGACGTCGATGACGTGTTCGCGACAAGCGAATTCCGGCAACAGCCTTCGTCCCATCAAACAGACTCGGTCGGCTCACTGAAAGACGAACAGGATGTTTGGAAGCAGATTTTGAAGTAGAACGCTGCGAATATCGGTCCAAGCGGGCGAACTATTTGGTGTAGGTAACAATTAAGGGGGAGCATGATGGTTGGTCATCGAAGACATGTTATCGAGTCACTGGAAACTCGTCGTTGCCTTGCACCAGTTGCGTTCCTAGCCGAATCCGTTGTCGACGAAAGCGACGTCTTTGGGGCGCATCAGACACTTTCCGCCGACATTGACGGCGATGGTGACATGGATATCGTCTCAATTGGAGGCACGTATATACTGACTTCAAACCCACAACGATTCCGGTTGGTTGTCAGTAAAAACGTGGATGGACTCGGTACGTTTCAATCGCGAACCGTACTGGAGTCCAGTGTTGAGTTCACTCGATTCGCCATGATCGACACAAACAGCGACGGCGCTCTTGACATTGTTGTGTCAGATGGTGCTCGCAACCAAGGGTATCGAACCCGTTTACTTCAAAACGACGGAAGTGGAGAGTTCAGTGCTCCAGAGTTAATTGGCAACTTTCGATTGCTCGGTAGTTCAGACATTGATTCAGACGGCCACACAGATCTATTGGGACACGCATCTTCGGGCGTCATTTATCAATCCGATGGGGCCGGCGGCTTCACGTCGGGCACACTCACTGGTACCTCTCGGTCTACCACCGTCGTATTTGCCGACGACGTCGATAACGATCAGGATCAAGATTTGCTAATAGTGGACGACGATGGCGTTTATTTCGTTGAGAATCTCGGCGGCGAACAGCTAGGCCGGCGAATTGAGCTCGTTCAAAGCTTTCGTAGTAGTCCATCTGCAACCTATTCCGACGTGGATGGCGACGGAGATTTGGATGTGATCGTTGGTTACCATCCCGCAGGCAAATTGGTCTGGTTTGAATTCGCGGACGGAGGGTTTCTTTCTAGTAAATCGATAGGAACGTTGAATCAATTTCCGCGAGGTGGTCCCCTACAGGTTTTGGACATGGACGAGGACGGTGACAACGATATCTTGCTGCCAATCAATTCCACCCAGTTGGCGTGGCTTGAGTACAGATCGGAATCAGAACAGTTCGTTCGGCGAGGGCCGTTGGTTGAAGGCAAGCAAGACTATTCCTCAGTCGCACTTGTCGACATTAATGGCGACGGAAAAAAAGACATTGTGATCAGCTCCCGATCGTCAGATGTCGTGGCATGGTATGAACGGTTAGCAAGCAATCAATTTCAAGAACATCGCGTCGTTCATTCGCAGGCTAGACCCCATGCGTTACAACTCGTCGATGTAGACGATGACGGAGATTTGGATCTACTGGGTGCCGCCAGCGGTGACTATTGCCTATGGCAAAATGACAATGGCAAATTTGACGAACCAACTATATTGAAGACGGATGTTTTGTTGGGATATGATGTGGACACGGCCGACATGGACTCGGATGGCTGGCTAGATGTGGTGGTGGCTGATTTCCATGGCCAAGTCCACTGGATTCGTCATATGGACGGTCAGGGCAACTTTGGGACTCCCCAATTCATCACTGACCAACACGATGGCATCGAGGCAATCGACTTGGGAGATGCCGACCTGGATGGCGACATCGATATCTTCGTGGCATCACGTTTTGATGGCACTTTGGCTTGGTACGAAAACGACGGAGCTGGCAGTTTTCCAATTCGCCACGAGATCGTGACCAGTGCGGGTCACATTCGCAATCTAGCATTGGGTGACCTAGACGGCGACGGCGACATGGACGTAATGTCGGTCGCCTGGAATGCTCCGGCGTTTCCCGGCGCACCAGCCGTCGCATGGTACGTAAATCAAACAGGGCGAGGCGATTTTGGTAATCCCCAAGTCCTGGCGGAATTCCGCCAAGCCTCATCGATTGTAGCGTACGACATCGATGGTGATGGCGACCAAGACGTGATCGGAGCTTCTGCCGGAGTGCTTGGACTGTATCTGTATGAAAACACCGAAAATTCGCTGCAATTTAGCCAACTTGAGTCCGGCGTTCCGTCGGACGAGATCGATCTGGCCGACATTGACGGCGATGGTGACATGGATATCGTTACGATCGGACACAACAGCGTTCAGTGGGTCGAAAACCTAGGGAACCTTCAGTTCCGCTCGCGTCCAATCGTCAGCAGCAAAGTTTACAGCGCAAGTGCGATCACTACGGGAGATGTCAACCGAGACGGCCGTGTCGATTTAGTCTTCGCGTCGAATGACACAAGTGAGATTCTGCTAAGCCTGAACGCCGGAGTTCCTGGTGATGCAAACCAAGATGGCTCGTTCGATAACCTTGATTTGGTACAGGTCTTTGACAAAGGTGAATACGAGGACAGTATCGTCGGAAATTCAACGTTTGTCGAAGGCGACTTCGATGGTGATGGTGACTTCACAACGGCCGATCTTGTATTCGCGATGACTTACGGCGAGTATATCGCGTAAGTGCTTGATTCTTGCCAACGGTGCGATCCGTCATTTCCCCTGTTTGCCCTAGCGAATAGCCCTGACGCCGTAGGTTCGTGCAAAGCGACTACCTGTACGACCACTAGCCATTGAAATCGACATTCGCAACGGGTTGCCCACGTACGTCTCGCGCAGATTTGAGTTTCGGCCAACAGCAATTTGGACAGACGCTAAGCTAAACGCTTGGGATTAGTCAATTCCACGCTGAGTCTGGCGGGTTCGGTCACTCCCTTCGGCTCTGATTTGTTGGAGTCGGACGAACCGAGTTCTGCCATGACGCTGGCAACGGCGGTCGCGTCCAGGGTCGAAGCAGCGGCGTTTGTCGTGGGGATGGCAGCAGCGGGAAGTGCCGCAGCTGAATAGCCTCCAAATGCAAACGCGGCGACCATGTCGGCCGTATCAAAATCTCCGTCACAGTTCCAATCGCCATCGGACCAATCTGAGTTTCCAACGATGTTGTCTTCGTATTCGCCCGCCGAAAAGACTTGGATCAAATCACCGGAATTAAAGACACCGTCGACATTGGAATCACCCACAACGGTGCCCACAATTTGGGTAAGCCAAAACATGACATCGCTTTGCGACACACTGTTGTCACCGTTGACATCATAAAACAAATTGTCTGATCCCTGCGCAACTTGGCGGCAAAGTGCATCAATATCGTCCGAATCGAAGATGCTGTCATTGTTAAAGTCGCCGTTGGAACGTTCTTGTTCGGCCACGAAAACAGCAAAACGCGAATCCTCGCGAGTTGGCACTACAACGTCCATTCGCCCATCATTGTTCAAATCGCCAACGGCAATCAAATCACCAACACCGGCCAAGTTATCGGCCACTAAGACTTTGCTGGCGTTGCCAAATTGACCAGCGGTATTTTCGTGCCATTGCACCGTGTTAGCTGTGTAGCCCTGTGTGACGATGTCGACATCTCCGTCGCCATCCATGTCTTCGGTCAAAATGGACGGGACGTAGAAGATGTCGTCGGCAATCACGGTCGAGGTATTGGCCACGCTGCCGTTATTGTTTGCAAACCAACGAATAACATCGGACGCGTTGTTTTCATATGTGGCGGCGACGATATCCATATCACCGTCTCCGTCAATATCCGTGGCCTTCACATCATGGACGCCACTTTGTCGAACACTGGACGCGGTCCAGATACTGCCCACATTGCGAAAACGACCGTCGTCGTTGCGATACCAAGTCACATGCGGAGACGAATAAACCGAATTGACTCCGGTGATGACATCCAAGTCACCGTCTTGATCTAGATCCGCCAAATCGATGTGAATCACGGCAAAACTGTCCACGGCTGCCACATCGTGTGTGGTATCAAAATTCGCTTGGCCGTCATTTTCGTACCAAACGATGCGGCCTTGATAAAAGTGGTTGGTAATGATGTCTAAGTCGCCGTCGCCTTCGACATCGCCCAGACCAAAATGCAGCGTGCCGACGCCGTCCTCGCCAATCGTATGGCGATTCCAAGCAGTCCCGTTTCCGTTGTTCTCATACCAAACAATTTGATCGCCCGTCGGTTCTGATGTGACGACGTCGATGTCTCCGTCCCGATCCAAATCTGCAACATCTATGTCCCACCAGAAAGATGGATCGGGAAGTCCCGGCTTGTCAAACAGAACGGACTGCTGCGTGAACTGGCCATTGTTGTTTTTGTACCAAGCCAATTCGTTATCAAAGGCGCCAATGCCGACGAAATCCAGCTGCCCGTCTCCGTCAATGTCGGCCGTGATCGCTTTTTTCGCGCCAAATGCATTGTCCGCACTCAGCGGAACATCGGTAAACGAAGTACCACCGTTATTGCGATGCAGCGTCAATTGCCCCGCGAACTGGGACGTCGTCAAAACATCCAGATCACCATCGTTGTCCACATCAGCCACGTCCATGCTGCTGGCTTGTTCGGTGTTGGCGGAAACGACAATACGGCTGAAATTGCCGGCGGTGTTTCGGTACCAAGTCACCGTACCTTGCGTGTCGGCGGTGGCTAGAATGTCTAAATCGCCATCTTGGTCAAAGTCCACAACCTTGGTTCGCTCTGGACCAATTGTGTTGGAATCAATGTTGCGCATGTTCCCAAAGGCGCCGTTGTTGTTTGTCACAATGGCAATTCGATTTCCATCGAACAGCGGAACTGCTAAATCCGCGTCGCCGTCACCGTCAAGGTCGCCAGCGTCCAAGAAGCGAGGTACTTCGCCAGGATTGACCGATTCCACGAACGCAAAGCTGGCATTTCCCTGGTTGCGAAGCCAGAACAACGCATTCGTATTGGACGAAGAAGACGTTCCCACAACGTCCAGATCTCCATCGCCATCAAAGTCGACGGCGTGGGCGGCGCGAGGATCAACAAACTGTGTGGTCACCGTTTGTGCCGCACCAAACGAGCCTTGTGCGTTGGTATTGCGGAACACGGCAATCAGATTGCTGTGACGAGCGGTTACCAGCAGATCTTGGTCGCCATCACCATCAATGTCGGTGAGTTCCAAGTCATCGACGAACCCGGCGATGTCGCTTTGCGCCACATCTTGAGCCTTAGTGAACTGACCACTTCCATTGTTGCGAAACCACGAAATTGTCACCGTCGCCGTTTGGGATGCTCTGGCACTGTCCAGTCCTACGGCCACGTCCATGTCACCGTCGCCATCGATATCGGCGATGTCCATTGACCGGATGACGGAATCCGCCGTGGCGACAATGGCGGGCGATTCGAACGAGCCGTTCCCCGCGCCGGAAAGCAAGACAATATCGCGACTGCTACCGGCAATGGCGTCTTTGATACCGTCTCCGTCGAAGTCGGCCACATGGATGGCGTTCGCCTGTTCGATGCCTCCGGAAAACCCGGCGAGTTCTAGATAGTTCACCGTCAGCAATTCACGGTTTTCCAACACCTGTAGCGTTTGCAAACGTTTCCGATTCTTATTCATCAAAGTTGAACCCTGTTCTTACAAATTGCCCTTTTTGGCGCGTATGTCGACTTATCTTAATCCCGTCCAGTCTGGCATTTACTTGCCGATTTTCCAAGAATTCCGTCAAAAAATGATTCTCGTACGCCTGAATAGATAAAACCGATTTGGGTGTTCCAAAAGCTGAACACTGGTCTTGCCAGCTGCCGAGACGCCAAGTCTGGGTCTGCAATTTACGATGCTCGCCAACGGGCCTCGAAAGACCGTCAAGAAAATGCACCGGGAAAATATATTTGACGGATTCTTCGCGAAATCGGCAAGATGAAGGAGTCGGAGAAACACGATGGTGGGGAGCGCGAATCGGGTTCGTTTCGCGACGAACGCTGCTTCACATACTTCATTCTTTCTTATCCGAAGTAGCACGATTTTGCTCGCCAGTCACGGTGACTCCGAATTTCATTTTTTTTTATCTCTTTTTATTTCGGAGGTTCCTATGAATAGGAAACGTATGACAAGACGAGCGGCATTTACGCTTGTCGAACTGTTGGTGGTGATCGCCATTATCGCGATCCTGGTGCTGTTGCTGTTGCCCGCAATCAATAGTGCTCGCGAAGCAGCTCGTCGCAACACGTGTCTCAAGAACGCCAAAGAGTTGGCTCTGGCGGTGCTAAACCACGAAAGTAGTTATCAACGACTTCCGTTGGCCAATTCCGCGCCACCTCGGTCCGGCCCCAGAAGCAATCTGGGCCGAATCGAACCAGGCAACGTCGCAGGTGAACCGTACTATTACGAAGGTGACGGAATCAATCGTAACAGTGACGGTTACAGTTGGATTGTTTCCATCTTGCCGTACATCGAAGAACAGCCTTTACACGATCAAATGTCCAAGGCCACTGACAACTTTCGGCGTTTGGCGTTCGATCCGACTTTGCTGCTGAATTCGTCGATTCCTGAATCCCATCTGTCATCGGCTAAGTTAGAGCTGTTGCGATGTCCTTCGTTTGCGGGCGAAGAAACGGATCAGTCGGAAAGCCATTACGGTTTGTCATCAGACACCGACATTGCAGGAGGCAACTATGTGGCGGTGGCTGGCACGCTGTATGATTCGCGACAAGGCGTCATGGATCATGACAGTCGATATGGCGGCGCGATTGTGTCTAAGGCAACGGATAAATTCAAGGGAGTTCGAATGGCCGACATCGTGGATGGTGCGTCCAAGACGATCTTGATGGGAGAATCCAAGCACGAAGTGTATTCTTCGTGGTATTCGGGCCAATCCAGCTGGGCGTTGGCGTTTTCGCCGGAAAATCCGCCTCTGTTGATCACTGGCACCGATGGGCAAACCGCCGTAGATTCGGGTAGTCGCACGGCGTTGAACCAAGGAGGTTCCGTGTTGTTACGCAATACGCCCGGCTATACGCCACTTACGAATCAGTTTCGAGGCGAAGCGCGCGACTGGGGATTGAGTAGCGATCATCCAGGACTGGTAGTGCACAGTTTTGCGGACGGCCACGCGAAAGCGATTCCCGATTCCGTTGACGCGACGCTTTACTTCCGTCTGGTAACTCGCGCCGGACATGAAACGGTCGACCAATCGCAAATGTAAGATGGCGAATGTGTTATTCGTTTGGTGGCGGATTTTGAGGCTGTTGTCACGTCTGGTTGACGCACAGCATCAAATTCGACTGCGCACGTGATGCATCAAAGCATGACCGCATGTTGTTACTTGCGGTCGTGCTTGTTTCCAGTCGCTTAAAGTGGCTGGCTGAGCGCACGAAAAAGACCGACGCGTTTTTGAAGTCAGGATGTCAACTTCCAAAACGCGCGGTCCTTTCGAGTCCGCGGACATCAGTATTCTGTCAGTCCGCTGATACGTTCTTTTCGTCTCGACCTTTGGTTCGTTCGCGCTGGATAGCGTCATAGACCTCTTGGCGATGGACGGGGATATCGGTGGGGGCGTCTATTCCAAGCCGCACCTTGTCACCTCGAACGTCAACGACGGTGATTACAATGTTATCACCAATCATTATGCTTTCATCACGATGACGTGAAAGGACCAGCATTGATGGCTCCTTCCTTATGGAGTTTGACCATTTTAAATCATGGCAGTTTTTGCCACATTCTCTTGCCGCCGGGAGGACGGGCAAAAGAGACAACCAGTAAACGATAGTCGCTTGCAAGACAGTCATTGCGTAGAATGATGTCACGCGGGAACAACATTTCTATCGGAAACGTAGGTTGCCCAATTGCACGTATCTAGTCGACTGAAAGCACTTTTTGATAGCACGCTAGCGTGCTACGCGCTTTGTTTTAGAGTTTCCGACTGATCGGAAGTTTCCCATTGCAGCGGCTGAATGCCGTCCAAATAGATCTGACCACCTCGTTGTGTCTGCACATTGATCGCAATCGGAATATCCATTCGAATCATCAAGCCGCCACTGGCTTCATCAATGCGAACCAGGATCAAAGGCGTTTCTGAATCGGCTTGCAAACGCAAACGATGTGAAATGGTCGAATCAATGCGCAACTTGTAGTCCGAATCGACAGCCCAGGGACTGATAACTGGTATGGCCACTTCTGACATGGAAATCGATTGCAGCCAATAGAGTTCCGCATGCGCGCCGTCCGCCAATAGCAGCCATTGCCGAGCTGCAGAATAGCCGTCCAGCCCATTGTCTACAACGATAACTTCGGACGCGTCAAATTGAACGGCTCCAAAGCGAGACGTCAGTAAGTCCATCGGTAGCCCCTTTGCTGAAATGATTTTTCCACTAACGGATTAGGATCGGTCGAAGGCGGTGTGCGAGTTCAATCGTTTCGGACTGTTCTTCCGGTCTTGTCGATCAAAGGAAATGCAGTGATAGCACTGTCAGTGGATGCCAGTCTCCGGCCACGCCAAACGAACGCCAGTGACCGCATTAGTACCGAGCATCATTGGAATGGGAAATCGCGATCTGCTGGACTGTCAAATGTGGCTTTGGCAAGTTGGCCAGCGACGTCATCGGCCCCGCCACTTGAACACGTTGCCGCACCGCCGAACTGAAATCGACTTGTTCATTTGGAGTCACAAAACACAGTATGTCACCGGCGTCGTCCGTAATGGCAAACTTGGGTATGTCCGTTCGTGACGTTAGCACCGGCATCAGCCAGCCCTGGGCTTGTTCCCAGCCCGGCGTATGACGCGGTGGTGACGCGACCCGTCCGGTAAACTGTCCGGTAGGTTTGGCCACTGCTTCATACGAAGCGGGCACGACGCCGGAGCCAACGGCCGAGCTGCTTGTCGTTCCCTGACTTTGTGACGCGGCCATGTACTTGCCCTGCACCGCTTCAAATTGCTGTATTCGCTGAAGCAATTTGGTGCCAGCTGCGGTGACTTGCGGCGAGACGGAATGTTCGGCTATGTATTCCGCTCGCTGCCGCAGCGGCGCGAGCTCCCAAGCCGAAATTTCTTCGCTCACAATTGCCGACAACGCCAAGTTGATCTTCTTGCATTCTTCGGCCATTGCACGAACGTCTTGTTTCAAATCGCGCGAATTCGCCGTCTCGGTAGTCACGGCTGGCGATGGACTGACCGGGGAACTGGTTCGTCCCGAAGCGGCAACCCACTGTGTTTCCGCCTCGCTGGTAGCAATTGGTTCCGCAGACGCCGACAATTCGGGTGACAGCGAATTTGGTTCGATCGCAAGCGGCGACACTTCAATTGGTTGCGTGGTCATGGAAGCTGCGGGGACAGAATCAATGTCGGCCGCCAAGCGAGCACCAGCAGGCTGTTCACGTAACCGATCGGACAATTCGGATCCAGAGGCAATTATGACGTTCGACTTAGAAGCGTCCGTCCCAATCTGTGGGCGAATGGAAGTTTGATTCGTCTGCTCCGAAGTCGCCGTCATAGCATGAGCTGGTGCTGGCCGAGTCGCGCGAGCTATATTCACAGGTTTGCTTCGAGTCAAAAAATCCTTGTGAATCCAGCGAAATTCGCCTGATGGCGGTGCCACTTTGTACCACAGCTGCGATTCATTCGCGTTGTTGGTGAGGACGATTTTATCGAGTACTGACAGGAGTTCGCCTTGATGCAGTTTGACGTAAGCGACATTGTGCGAATCGCTCTCATTCGAACCAACTCGCGTGATGGCGTTGGACGAGATGACTCGCAAGACTTGCGGGTTATCCGTGACTGCCACATCCTTGGCCTGGACCAAGCTGAAGCTACTTTGTGGTGGACGAATGGCGCACCATTGGCCATCCCGATGCTTGTAGATTTCGACCGCCGATCCCGCCGGCAGTTCGTCCGTCTCGTAGAATTTGTCGCCGGGCCCGCTCCGCACGATTCCCACCGCGTCTTTGACATAGGCGACGTACGGGAAGGATTCGGCCGATCCTGTCTGCCAAGTGATACTACCGAAAATGCATGCGATGACAGCCGTTCGCAACATGAGAAACTCCAAGGCTGAATGAATTGGACAGAACGACAATGCGCGAACGCGAGTCGTTTTGGTCCGTCTGACATTGGCGAGCCTTGTATCGCAAAATACGATCTGACTCAACCGCAATCTGCCAAAAGTGACGTTACGGCGGAATCGAAAAAGCCGATGGAACTGAGTGTCTACTGGTAGCACTTTGAACGCCAGCACGCGCGTTTTTCCGCAGAAATGGGCGCCTTTCAACCGTTTCTATTCTGTAAATGAACAATCGCTTTTCCTTTTGGTGGGAATCGCAAAAATGGTTGTGGCAGCCACGCGAAGAACACTCTGGGTGCGAATGAATTCATCGCCTTCTTCGACATCAAATTGGTTGCAGGGAATATTGCAGTCACAAGCATTTCAAGCGCTACTGACGAAGGTTCGGTTGCAACGATCCCGACGGTTCACCATGTAATCTTTGCAAATCCTTGCAAATCCTGGTGTAACGCAAGTGGTGTACCCAGCTGGATTCTTCCGATATGACGGGTAGCAAATTAAGCGAAATGTTTGCAGTCGCTCCTAATACTCAATGCATTGCCGGGGAGGAACAACGAAGTGTCAGAAGATATCAACGTCTTGGCGTTAGTCAAAGGCTCAGAGAAATACGTATTCTTGTTTGACGACGCCAATCGTTCACAAGCGCTTCGTACACTCGGGCGATACGCATCCAATCCCGATCTCAGCTTCAGCTGGTACGATGCTGCTGTCATGAGTCAGAAGATTCGCAAGCAAGCACAGGAAAGCAATCCCAGCACGAACCGCTTGTTTGCCACTAAAACGATTGACAAGTATTTTGACGATTCGGCCGAATAGATCGCTAGCATCGTCATATACAATTCCGAATAGGAAGGGCGCTGGCTGTAGCAAATGCTTAGCCAGCGTTTTTTTGTTATGAAATCAACGATAGCTCGCTTTCTTCGCTTCTTGGTGGTGGAAAAAAATGCGTCTGATTTGACGGTGAAAAGCTACCGAGAAGACTTGGAAGCACTGCAAGAGTATTTTGTGGACCTGAAGGGTTCGGTTCCATCCGTGGAGCAGATCACAACGTTGGATTTGCGAGCGTATGTCAGTGCGTTGAACGGCGCTGAATATGCCAAGTCCACGATCTCTCGCAGACTGGCTTCTTTGCGGACATTCTTTCGGTTTGCTCAGCGAGAAGGCTTGTGCGACCACAATCCGGCACAGCCGCTCAAAAACCCACGGCCTGCCAGGAAGTTACCGCACTTTCTAAGCAATGACGAAATGGCCAAGCTCCTAGGTAGTCCGCCCAGCAGCACTTCGGCGGGTTTACGAGACCGAGCGATCTTGGAAACGATGTATTCTGCTGGATTACGAGTCAGCGAAACGGTGGGCATCAACGACGGTGATTTGGACTTCGCGGACGGGATTGTTCGTATTCGAGGTAAAGGGCGTCGTGAACGAATTTCACCACTCGGTTCGTTCGCAATCACCGCGCTGCGTCAATGGTTGGAAGTTCGGACGCTTCACCCCAGTGTTCCGAAGGGAATTCAAGCGCCGGTGTTTGTCAATAAATTCGGCAAACGCATTACCACTCGCAGTGTCGCTCGGATGCTAGAAAAATATCTCGCGACGACTGGACTTGATCTGCGGACTTCGCCTCATACGCTTCGGCACAGCTTTGCCACGCATTTGCTAAATCACGGGGCAGACATCCGCAGCGTACAGGAATTGCTGGGGCATAAGAGTCTGTCGACAACTCAGATTTATACGCACTTGAGCACCGCGAATCTGCGACAAGCGTACGAAAAAGCGCATCCTCGAGCCAAGTTGGATAAGGCATGCAACGGGTAGGCGTCATCGCGTTTTTGAATTCGAAGCAAAAAGCAAAAAGCCTTCGATTGCGAAGGCTTTTGTAGTTTGACGCATCCGTTTTCCGAATAACGGCCGCTACACCATATTCTTTTTGACGGCCCAGACGGCTGCCTGAGTCCGATCGGTGGCGTTGATCTTTCGCAAGATGTTCTGCACGTGTTCCTTGACCGTTTCCACACTGATTTTTAGAGATTTGCCGATCTCTTTGTTGCTTAGCCCCAGCGCTACGTGACGCAGGACCTGAGTTTCTCGATTCGTCAGCGGTACGTCTTCTCCGACGCCTTCACGACGCTTGGCCATCGAATCGCGGACTTGCCCCATTGGACTCTTTTCTGAAATGGGACGTCCTTGCGCGGCACGGCGAATGGAATCTATCAGATCCATTCGCGACGATCCCTTTAAGACGTAATCATCCGCGCCCAGAGCGACCGTTCGAGCAATGTATGTCGGATTGTCATACGTGGACAACATTACAACTCGCGTTTCTGGAGCCTGTTCACGAATGTTTTCTAGCGCTTTTAGGCCGTCTTCGTTTTCCATGCGAATGTCCATCAACACCACATCTGGCTTTTTGTCCAGCGTTTGGACCACGGCTTCTTTGCCGTCGGAAGCTTCGCCTACAATTTGGATGTCTGCGCCTCGCAAAAGGCTCTTCAGACCGGTTCGGACAACCGCATGGTCGTCGACGATAAGTAACGATATTGACATGTTCATACCTACGAAGAGATCCAAGAGAAAGACTTGGAAAAGTTGACAAGAGCAAGGACCACGGAACCGGATGTCCCAGCAGATCCTTGTCGATTCGAACTTTAACCACCCTACTTATGCTAACGTGATTTAGTTTTGCAGCAATCCTCCCCGTAGAGGGGAGGATAGACCGAGTTTGCCGAATTCGCCAATTATCACGATCAAAAACGGGCGTTTCGGCATTAACTGCGGTTTTCCGCAAAACGCAAAACTGGCTTTCTACGGTTACAGAGCGACTTGTGCGCGGCCAAGTCGCGTTTTTTCGTCAGTTTCTTATCAACACGTACGCGAAAACGGGTGTGCAAAGTCGCAACTTGGTCGGCATTTCTTTGACGCATAATATCTCGTGACGTAAATAAATTACGACAACAACCTGTTGTCCATGTCGTGAAATGCACGGAACGATTGCGACGAACAACCCACAAGAGGATTTCGCACCTGTTTCTCATAGGCGTGATGATTTAATGGCTGAAGGTACACTACTGCTTGTTGACGATGATCGACATGTGTTGGATTCCATGTCCAGTTGGCTGCGTGAGCAGGGCTATGACGTTGATACGTCGGCCGATGCAGAAAACGCCAAGACCAAACTGGACGCGAAAACCTACGACTTGGCGCTGATCGATATCCGTCTCGGCAACACAGATGGTTTTGATCTACTTGCATATTGCAACCAACGACACCCCAATGTCACGGTGACAATGATCACCGGTTATGGCACGGTTGAAATTGGCGTCGAAGCGATTCGCGCCGGCGCATTCGATCTATTGACAAAGCCGCTGTTGGATCAGGAGCTGCAGTTGTCGATTGAACGCGCACTTTCGCAACGACAGATGCTGGCCGAAAACCAGAATCTGAAACGTCAGTTGGATGATCGATTCGGCCTAGAAAATGTCGTCGGTCATGATGCTCGTATGAATCGCATCTTCGAAATCATCGACAGCGTGGCAGATACTCGAGCCACGATTCTGATCACCGGCGAAAGTGGAACGGGCAAATCCATGATTGCTCGCGCCATCCACCAGCGAAGCGCTCGACGCGAAAAACCGTTTGTCGAAGTTGCCTGCGGCGCACTACCCGAAACACTGCTCGAAAGCGAACTCTTTGGCCACGTTGCCGGTTCGTTTACCGGTGCCACAGGAAACAAAGTGGGCAAATTCAAACAGGCCGATAAGGGAACCATTTTCCTGGATGAAATTGGCACCGCATCGCCCAGCATGCAGGTGAAACTGCTGCGAGTGCTACAGGATCTGCAATTCGAACAAGTCGGCGGTACGGAAACCTTCACCGTGGACACGCGAGTTATTCTGGCGACGAACGAAGACTTGTCGCAAGCCGTAGACGACGGACGCTTCCGCCAAGACCTGTTCTATCGAATCAACGTGATCAATATTGAACTGCCTGCTTTGCGTGAACGAGTATCAGACATTCCTTTACTCGCTCAGCATTTCCTGCAGAAAATCTGCGAAGACGTCGGCAAGCCCAGCAACGGATTTACGCCGGAGGCGTTAGAAATGCTACAGCGTTATTCGTGGCCGGG